>JACCWN010000076.1 GCA_013697625.1 Legionella sp. | reverse complement strand
ATATGGACGTGTTTTAGGTAATACCGGACTAATTCATGCCAATCGTACCGCTTTTAAACTTAGAGGTACATTAGTGTGTACCCCCGATTTCTCAAGTTTTGATTCTGAACTGATTAAAGATGCTACTGACTTTAACGACCTGCATAAAATAGCTGGACTTGAGACAATTATAAGGGTTATACCACAAAAGCCAGATATTCATTTAGCCTTATGGCATGAATTAAATCGCTACACACAATTTGCTCATGGGTCGGTTTCCCCCCATCAATTTACCGATGGCATCAAACACACTTACAATAGCCGTTATTTACAAACTGATGTATTTAAACGAGAGGGCGTACATTTAGTACGTTCAGCCATTGGTACGGGAAAAACCGCAATCGTGGAACATCTAGTGAAACAAAATCCCAAACAATCAATTTTGTTTACCACCCATCTTATTTCGCTGGTTGAAAGTGCGGCAAGCCGATTAGGACTGACAAGTTACAATGCCTGTGATAATTTTGACTTGCAAATTGAACATCGTCTTGCCATTTGTTTAAATTCATTAGGCAAACTCACCGCCGAAGGGGCATTAAGAAATTATGATGTCGTCATCATTGATGAAGTCGAACAGGTTCTTGCCAGATTAACTTCACATATTGAACAAAAACATCTGGTGTTTTCTGTGCTACAACACGTCATGGCAAATGCAAAAACACTTATTTGTCTTGATGCCCATTTGTCTCAAACTACAGTGCAAATGGTTCAACGGTTTTGTCCTGATAAACCGGTCACCATCCATTTTAATAGCTTTGAGCCTGGTAACTCTCGCCTGATTGCTTTTCATGATAGTCCAGAAAGTGTACAAATGAGCGCCCTACAGGCTTTAGAAAAAAACCAAACAGTGTATCTTGCCTTTAATTCAAAAAAAGAAGCCTTTAAAACTTATTCTACACTTAACATCGCCTTTCCTGAAAAGAGAGGACTTTATATCTCCAGTGACAATACAGGTGATACAGCAAATCAAGCTTTTTTTAATAATGTCAATGAGATATCCAAAAGCTATGATTACCTTGTATGCACGCCTTCTGTCAGTACCGGTGTTTCTATCGATAATGGGCATTTTGATTTTGTAGGTGGGGTTTTTAATGCCCAGGTCAATACTGCCAATGATTGCATGCAAGCCTTGGGACGTGTGCGAAATCACAAAACCTTGCATGTTTTTTGTGACAAAAGGCTAGCCTTTAAATCCTTAAATCCTGATGTCATTGCTTCTAAGTGGTTGAGTACACATCAACATGATATAAGCTTGATGAATCTTGGTAACGAAGGTCAGCGTATCATTCTAAACCCAGATTATGAACAGTTAACCCTTTTAGTTACCCAAGCACGACATGCAAGCTATAATGATTTTTATCAACAATTCGCATTATTAGCTTTGCATGATGGCATGAAGCTCACCTACTTTGATACAACACTTGACCTAACTACCCAACAACAATTGCGTCAGTTTAAAAAAGCATGCATTGAACAGGATTCATCCCTTATAAGTCAGGAACAATTACCCCTAACCGCAGCTCAACTGCTAGCACTTGCCCAAAAGCCACGAAAAACCATGGGTGAAACCCGCCTCTATAAAAAACAGCAACTGGTTGAGTTTTATAATCTATATGAAAAAGATGAGGAAAGTATTAAAGCTATGGCACACATAGATAATGAAGGCCGCTTTAAAAAACAAATTTTAGCTCTGGAGCTGGCTTTAGGGGATACAACACTTGCCAAAAAACAATTTGTAGCACAACTTGAAAATGGTGTGCAATTTGCAGCTGACTTAACCCATTATGCAACCCTGCAATTGCTCTATAAACAAGTACTAGACACACTACACTTAACCACCAATCATCAAGCATTAGCTGTTCATGATTATCAATACACTAAAGATACTATTCTTAAAGGCAGCTTTATAACCTGGGTAGAAGAACATCGCACTATCCTACAAGGACTGATTACACTGCCTTCAGTGCAGCAACTGCAACACGACCCCTTGCGCTTTCTTTCCATGTTGCTGGCTAAGATGGGTTTAAAGCAGAAGAGGGTAGGGCGGTCACAGATGGGTCTCTATCATCTAGAAGCCCCGCGTATTAACCTTTTAAATGCGCTCATTTTACGGCGCGCCAAAGGATTAGCTGGTGTTACAACTCCGCTCGATACCTCATCATGCAAAATCAAAGAGCCATCGACCACTGAGTTTTTTATTGAAACATTTAAGAAAATCAAACGGTTTTTTACGCAAGATACTACTAAAATTCCTGCATTTGCTTAAACCTTACAGTAAACTTCATCCAAATGCTTTAAATTTAGCACAAACCTCATCGCCCCTTATAAATAAAAGTTTTAAATTAATTCAAACTAGATTTTTTTAATCCACTTACGAAGCTGGGTTTATGCTGCTATTTTCTTTTTAAGGCCTCATTTAGCCATTGTTAAAGATTTTTTTGGGAACACTTGAGCTAATATTCTCTATATATAACACCTTCACTGTTCCCAAAACTAATGGGAGCTAAATCATTTTTATAAGTTAACAACTCAAACCAAAAGTCAACACTTACCCACTAGCAAGCTGTAACTTCATGTTCAAAACCCATAAACTATGACTTTAATTACATTCGATCAAAATTACTCTCATCAATGCAAAACGCACAATTATTTAAAGAGCAAATCATTAGGCGACAGCGACATTCTATCCACAAAATCTGTGGATAACACTGTGTGATATGAGGTATAGAAACACATAACTCATTAATACAATGATTTCTTGCAACAATTACGATTGGATTATATATAGTGCAATAATTCAAAAGCCTTCTTTATTGTAGTAATATTCCTTTTTTATATGAAATAAGCACGGTAAATAAAGTGAACATAAGTATGGAATTTTTTCTACTGATTATCTATTTGGTAGGTGGATTAGTTACGCTAATCAGTTCTATTGATGGTCTTCTCAATATTCAAAGGTTAGGAAAACATCAAAGCATGAATTTTTACTATCAGGCCAGATATCAAGCGTTATTTGATACTCAAGCCTATTCTATGGCCCTATTATTTTGTTACAGAAAAAAGTCCTATTGAAAGGTTGTCAGAATTATTTTTTAAACATTATGGTGAAGAAGGGCATACTTATTTTGGCGACCGAGGTCTTAAAAATTTTTTAAATGATTTGTTCAAAGGGAAAGAGCGTTATAAAGATTGTCAAATAAAATCCGTATGCTGGCCTATTGATAAAAATTCCCAGGAATGGCTTGATTATAAAAAAATATTTAGTGAAGATTTCTTATTTGCAAACATTATTTATGCCAAGATACAAGGTAAATATCTTCTAGGAGTTACTTGGACGAAGGATAAGGAGCATTCGCATGAACCTGTGAGCCGATTTCAATTGGATAAATGCCAAAGGCTCAGTGAGTTTGAATTTAAATCCCGACTTAGGCAAATTAATGCAATTGAATTTGATAAATTATTTGCGGTTTAAGTTTTGTATCAATTAAATTTTTGAACAACCTTATTGAGTGAATACTTAACTATTTGCTCGAGATTAATCCATTAAGCAATGCGCTCATTAATAATTGGGTATATAGGTTAAAATCTTTTCTTGTATCCTCTAGTTGCATTGGTTGAGCGGTATCCAAAAAGCCGAAATTTTTTTTAGTATCACTGGAGGCATGTTATATATTTCTCTCATGTTGGGGTTCTATGCACAGCCCCCGCCAATGTTCCCAGCGTTTAATATTTGATCATTAGC
>JACCWN010000062.1 GCA_013697625.1 Legionella sp. | reverse complement strand
GTTGAAGATAAAAACTCATTTAAATCACTTTGCTATTAAGTACAAATTAATTGTTAGAGCCAACCAGATTGCCTGGCAGGAGCTTAAAAATATGGCCGCCTAATTCTTCAGTGTGCGTAACATGAGTGATGAAGTTGGAAGTTTAGGGGACGACCTAAATGCCATGACCAGTAGTCTTGCAGATTTAACCAAAAAAATAACCTCAGCCTCTCATGAAATTGTATCAACCTTGGATGAGGTTAAAATAACATCTGACATGCAAGCAAGCGGTATTTCCGAGCAGGCTTCATCAATCAATCAGATCACAGCATCCTTAGAACAAATTGATAAAAGTGCGAATCAAACTTTAGAAAAGGCTAAAGTATTAGGACAGATTGCTGAAGATACTAGCAAAAAAGGACGAATGGGTTTGGATTCAGTAAAACAAAGCATAGAAGGGATGAATTCTATTCGTGAAAAAGTACAACTCATAGCTAAGACCATTCTTGAATTGAGCAATCAGACTCAACAGGTCGGTGAAATAACAGAAGTTGTCAACACCTTAGCCCTCCAATCTAAAATGTTGGCTCTGAATGCAGCTATCGAGGCTGCAAAAGCAGGGGAGGCGGGTAAGGGATTTGCCGTGGTTGCTTCTGAGGTCAAGAATTTAGCAGAACAGTCCGAACAATCCACATTACAGGTTCAAAAAATTCTAGAAGAAATTCGCCATGGCACAGAGAAAGCTGTTTTGGTAACAGAAGAAGGAACCAAAGGTGTGGATCAAGGGATGGGATTAGTGGAGCAGATGGGTGAAATTGTTCGAAGCTTAACGGAAGCAGTAAATGAGACCATGGTAGCCTCTCAACAAATTGAGGCCGCAGTCCGACAAGAAACCACCGGCATTGAACAAATAACCGAGGGCATGAATGAAATTAATCAAGTTACTTCATCTTTTGTAGCTACTGTTAAACAAACAAATGACTCCATTAATAAACTGGTGGGCATGGCCAAGGGTATTCAAAACCATGTGGACATATATAAAGTATAATCCTTAGAAGGAATGAATGATGCCCTTAAAGGCTGAGTTTTTAAAACAATTGGTTGAAACATTCAAAGTGGAATTGGATGAAAAATGTCAAACCATCACCGATTGTTTGTTTGCACTTGAAAAAAACAACAGTCCATCTGAATTCACCAAAATATTGGAGGCTATTTTCCGCGCAGCTCACAATATCAAAGGATCTGCCAGAAGTATTGGAATAACCCATGTCAGTGAAATTGCACATGAAATAGAATCACTATTTTCTGCAATTGAGTCTAAAGAACTTCAAATATCAAATGATATCATCAACCTTTGCTTATTTGCAGTGGACGGTATGCGGTCAGCCATGAAATCATTTTCAGAGCAAACACCGCTTGCCTTTGATATTGATGAATTACATGAGCATCTCCAACACTATAAGCCCATGAAATCATCAGAATTACCTAATTTGGTTCCCCAGGTTGATGGCAAAAAAACAGTTCACCAAGACACTACAGAATATGACAGTATTCGTGTGCCCATCAAACAAATTGATCATCTTTCAGCTTTGATTGAACAAATTCAAGCGACTAAAATAGCTTTGGAAGCACAGGGTACTGAACTGCATAAAAGTACGTCCACTTTTAAATCAAGCAATGGTGAAAATGTATTACAACCCATTGTCCACCTGTCTAAACTCATAAATAAACATTTGCTTGAGTTATCGACAATCACCAATTCATTGCAAGAAGAAATCCGACGCTTGCGCCTCATTCCAGCCTCAACCTTACTAAGACAATTAGCTCGTACGGTGCATGACCTGGCCCATGAATTGAATAAAAAAGTTGAATTAGAGATTCGGGGCGATCAAGTCAGAATGGATAAGGTTATCTTGGATGGTTTGAAAGATCCACTCATTCACCTGTTACGCAATGCCATTGATCATGGTATAGAAAGCCCAGAGATTCGCACGAACCTTGGGAAGACTGAGCACGGCAACATCATCTTGGAAGTCAGTGATGAAGGCAATCAAATTGAAATGACCTTATCAGATGACGGTGCAGGGCTTGACTATAAAAATATCGCACAAACCGCGCTTAATAAAAAGCTCATAAGTCAGGCTGAGTTTGATATGATAAAACCTGAGATCTTAAATGAATTCATTTTTCGACCTGAATTTTCAACCAAAGAACTCATTACTGACATCTCTGGCCGTGGCATTGGCTTGGCTATTGTAAAATCAACTGTAAATAATATCAAAGGACAGGTGGGTATAACCAGTGAAATGGGCAAAGGTACCACCTTTCATTTCCAGCTACCCTTGACCTTATCCAGTGACAGAGGCCTCATTATAAAAAGTGGCGGACAACTGTTTGTTATTCCAACCAGCGCAGTTGAACATGTTTTAATCTTAAATGGCGATGATATCCATGAAGTTGGTACCAACCAGGTGGTACTATTTAACCAAAAGCCATTGCCCTTGTGTGACTTATCTGAATTACTACACTTAACTCAAAAAGACCATCCTAACCAAGATAAATTACCCATCTTGGTTTTAGCCAGAGGCCAGGAAAGGGTGGCTTTATTAGTAGAGGAGATCATTGGAGAACGTGAGATTGTAACCAAGCCTTTAAATTCGCCCTTGATTCATGTGCCTTGCATTGCTGGGGGTACCTTATTAGGGAGCAATGAGGTGATCATGGTACTCAATGCTGGAGAGGTCATTCATTCTGCTTTATTTTTGGGAAATACAAATCCTTTACATTCCAATGAGACATCCTCCTCTAAAGTAAGGAGCCCTCATATTTTATTAGTGGAGGATTCTATCACCACCCGTACGCTTGAAAAAAATATTCTAGAAAATAATCACTACAAAGTGACCATAGCTACCAACGGAAAAGAAGCCTGGGAGTTATTACAAAAGCACTCTTTTTCTTTGGTTATAACCGACGTTGAAATGCCTAAGATGGATGGGTTTGAACTTACCAGCTTGATCAAAAAAAATGAAAAATTACAGGCAATACCGGTTATTATTGTTACCTCTCTAAGCAATGAAGAACAAAAAAAGCGTGGTATTGAGGTGGGAGCTAATGCATACATTGTGAAAAATAATTTCGAATCTACTGAATTGTTAGATATTGTAGGGCAACTGGTCTAAGCCATGATAAAAATTTTGATCATTGATGATTCAGCAACAGATACAGCCCTTCTGAAACATATTTTTGAGGCAGAAGAGGATCTGGAGGTCATTGGCTGCGCTCAAAACGGCCAAGAGGGCATTGAGCTTGCAGAAAAATTAAAGCCTGATTTAATCACCATGGACATCCAAATGCCCATCATGAACGGGTATGAGGCAACCCGCGCCATCATGATGAGCAACCCCATACCAATTGTAGTCATTAGTCCAACAGTAAATAATAAACAACTAAACACCGCTTTCCAAGCCTTGGAAGCAGGTGCTGTGAGCGTAATTGAAAAACCAGTGAATGTATCAAGTCCAGAATTTAGTTATATTTGCGAAAGAATGGTTGCAATCATTCGTGGAATGGCCGAGATAAAAGTTATCAAACAAAGATTTCCTAAAAAAATACCAAGCGTACCTGTAGCGGAACAATTAGCTATTAGGGGAAGGCATGAAACCTATGAAATCCTAGCGATAGGGGCATCTGTTGGAGGACCTCAGGCTTTAAAAACCCTTCTATCTGAGCTACCAGCCAATTTCCCCTTGCCTATAGTTATTGTTCAACATATGACAGCAGGTTTTATGACCGGTTTTTGCACTTGGCTTAATGAGTATTGTAAGTTATCTGTTTCTTGCGCTGGCAATCTAGAAGTTTTAAAACCTGGTAAGATTTATTTTGCACCTGAAAATATCCATCTAAAAATAAAACGCGTGAACAATCAACTGGTTACCCATTTACAACAAAGCGCTCCCGTGTGCGGTTTTATTCCCTCAATCAATGTATTATTTGAATCCATTGCCCAAGCTTGTGGTAAACAGGCCATAGGCATACTCTTCACAGGTATGGGCAAAGACGGTGCTCAAGGCTTATTGGAACTCAAAAAAGTAAAGGCACACACCTTGATTCAAGATGAAAAAAGCTGCGTAGTCTTTGGGATGGCCTCCGTAGCTTTATCTCTGGACGCCGTGGATAAAATCATTGAACTTAATCAATTTGTTGCCTATTTATGTAAGTTGACACAATAAAAGCAATTTGAATGTACGACCCATCACGGTTCACGTAGCCTGTATTAGCGCAGCGTAATACAGGGTGGTATCTAAAAGAACACCTGTATTACGCTGCGCTAATACAGGCTACGTTGGTTATTTTTAGGGTAAATGTGCAATCGAAGGAAATGACATTTATAAACCAGGTATCAAAATTAATTGGTACTTGACTGCTTCTTCGCATAACGCGTTTCATATTTTTTTTGTGCATACTGTGCTTGATCCGGTGTTACTTCGTCTACTTCGTTTCCATAGATATCTATGCGTGCAGCATTTGGTTTTTGCGCATTTAAATAATGAGGAGAGGCGCTGTAGAAGCTTAAGGCTTCTCTTAGAGCTTTTTTGCTAAAGGGTGGAGAATCCAACCGCTCGTAAAAATCAATGATGTCATCAAAAATACCAATTTTTAAGGGCTTTACTTGGCTACCTTTTTTAAAAAATGCATTTGGGAAATGCTCTATAAGCCAGTCAATGATTTGAAGCCTATTTTGTTTATATTCATCTTGTTTGTTCATCATCTCTACCTTGTTGATTTTTAATACACTCATGCACAACTAAAATAGCATATTTATTGAGATATATAAATGGGCCGAATTCTGCCTTTATTTTAAAATAAGATAAGACAAAGGTGCTTTATATTTTGTAAGAAATGTCTCAATTGCTCAGAAGACAAGCGCCTTTTATTTCAGGTGACTTTGTCAAAAAGTCATATTATAAAAGGGCTGATAAATGGCGCACTTGCATAAAGTTTTGAAACACACAGTCTAAATTGTTAGAAGGCCGCTTGCTTTAAGGCACAACTGTGCTACATTTTACACATGGTTTGTAAGGATTATGAACCATCCAAACGGATTTGATATCAAAAGGACTTGATTTGTCAGGATGACTTTAGAACAAGGATGTTCTAACTAGGGATGAAGTTTCAAGGGATGATGTAGTATCGCCAGGGCCAAGCCCTGGTTTTTTTATGCCACCAAAAGACCTGAGTGAGATAAAAAATATTTGTCCGGGAAATATGCAAATACCACAGAGCCGTTTTTAATCGTATTAATCACCGGTTTGGCTATGGTTTGTGCTATGGCGGGACAACCCCAAGATAATCCTGCACGACCAGCCTTTCGTATAAAACTGGGTTCCATGTACCAAGCCCCATGTACCACTACCCGTCTATTATAGGCATTGTCATTAAACCCCTTATCAAGCCCTTTTAAATTTAAAGAATAGCCCTTATGGCCCATATAAGTGTTTTTTGTGATGTAAGTACCTAAGCTAGACTGTTTACTGGATTCTCTGTTTGAAAAATGGCTGGCAGTATTCATCCCAGAATTTCTACCATGAGCAACGAAGGTATTGTATAAAAGCTGCTCTTTTTTAATGTCAAATACCCACATTCGCTGTTTATTTGAAGCCATAGAATAATCTATTACGGTTAAAACTTGTTTTTTAACACTCCCTTGTTTTGTTGCATTTTTGTAAGCGGTCAAAGCCAATTTTAATACCCTTGGATTTAATTTTGGGGCCTGATTGCACAAATGTTTGAGTTGAGACTTTATATCAGAGCTACAAAATGCGTGGGTTTTAGCTGCTACCTTAGGTAAAGAGGGGGGGGTGGAGGTGTGGGGGCTTGTGTTTGTGTTTGTTTCTGTATTTGTGTTCGTGCTTGTGAGGGTTAAAAAGTTGCTGGTCAACACATTACTAGATAAAATTAGGTATAAAAATAAAGATACAAATATGTCCAAAATCACTCCTTTTCTATTTTTAGAATTATTAAAAAACCTCAATTGTAACAGCAAAATAGGCATATTGTAAATTAAAAAAGCTTCTTTTAGGTGCTTTGGCTATTATTAGCCTATAAAATCATAAGGTTAACCAGTATACTAAAAATTGTTAACAGTTTAATTTCATACCCAAATGACAGTGTGTTAAACAGTAGTTTCAGTCCAATTGGGTTTAGATATATCTGAAAGTAAGATAATACAGTTTAAGGTTTTTAGTCTCATTATTTATCTAAAATTTGAATAATTTTTTTGGAGCTCTACTATGCTTGAAAAGCAATTCCTCCCCCCTTTTGATACGCTTCGGGCTCAAATTGACAAAGCATATCAAATGAATGAATTAACCTTGGTTAAAAACCTTTGCAATCAGGCAAGCATAGGACAAGAAGACTTAGAGTATATAAAAATCACAGCTGCAAAACTTGTTGAATCTGTGCGCTTAGCTCGAAAGAAAACAACTGGCATTGATTCTTTTTTAACAGAATTTGCTTTAACCAGTCAAGAAGGGCTTGCTTTGATGTGTTTGGCAGAAGCATTTCTGCGTGTACCAGATAAGGCTACCATTGATTCTTTAATCAAGGACAAATTAGTAGATGCCGACTGGAAATCCCATAAAGGCCAAAGCCAATCTTTTTTTGTGAATGCTACTACTTGGGCATTGATACTCACAGGTAAAATCCTAAGCCCTGAAAAAGCTCAAACCAATGCATCTAAAGCCTTTATGAAACTCTTGAGTAAACGCAGCGCCCTGGTGTTAAGGACTGCAATTTACAAAGCTATGGGTATATTGAGTAAACAATTTGTAATAGGTCCTACTATCACAAACGCTCTTATAAGAGCAAAAAAAAAGGAGGATCAAGGCTATCAATATTCATTTGATATGCTAGGGGAGGCCGCACTCACCGCAATGGATGCAGAACGCTTTTTTAATGCCTATAAAAACGCTATAGAAACCATTGGTAAAAGCCAGGGTAAGAGCTCAAATATCAATCATTGTGCTGGAGTATCAATAAAGTTATCCGCTCTTCACCCACGTTATAGTGAATCTCAACAAGCCCGAGTGATGTCAGAGCTACCTCAGAAAGTATTGGCATTGGCACAGATTGCAAAAAGGCATAATATTTCATTGACCCTAGATGCTGAAGAATCTGAACGTTTGGAAATATCCTTAGATATTTTTGAACAAGTGTTTACTGATGACAGTTTGAGAGGGTGGCATGGATTTGGACTTGCTCTACAAACCTATCAAAAACGTGCCTATTATATTTTAGATTGGGTGGCTGCTTTAGCAAGAAGCAAGCAAGATCGTGTTATGGTTCGATTGATAAAAGGCGCTTATTGGGACAGTGAAATAAAAAAAACACAAATGCAAGGATTGGCTGAATATCCTGTGTTCACTCGTAAAGTTTTTACGGATGTATCTTTTCAAGCCTGTGCAAAAAAAATACTCACAATGGCCGATGCCATATACCCGCAATTTGCTACACATAATGCCTATTCAGTGGCGATGATTTTAACTTTGGTTAGGGATTATAAAGACTACGAGTTTCAATGTTTATATGGTATGGGGACAGAATTGTACGAACAAGTGGTACCTGAACACTGTTTTAATCGACCCTGTCGAATCTATGCGCCTGTAGGTTCCAATGAAGAATTATTGCCGTATTTGGTAAGACGCTTATTAGAAAATGGCGCCAATTCTTCTTTTGTTAACCGCATTATGGATGATACAGTAGACATCAGTTCACTAATTCAAGATCCTATAAGTCAGGCAGTAGAATTGCTCAGTAAAGACAATCTCAATATACCCTTACCAGAAGCTATATTTTTACCAGAAAGAATCAATTCCAAAGGCTTTGATATCAACAATCGATTTGAACGTCAACGATTAGAAGAGGCCTTATTACCATTGAATAAAACATTGTTTAATTCTGGGCCTATCATTGGGGGGCATTTGGTTTTAAATACACCAAGAGCCGTTCATGCACCCCAGCAGGTCAGTCGGGTGATAGGTTTTGTGCAAGATAGTACATTTGAGGAAGTAGAAAAAGCTTTGACCACAGCCCAAATTGGTTTTAAAACCTGGGGTACAACCCCAGTGAGCCAAAGGGCTGATTGTCTATACCGTTTTGCAGACTTGTTACAATCTAAACAGGCGCAGCTTTTAGCCTTGCTTTGTCTTGAAGGCGGCAAGACTAGGGTGGACAGCCTAAGTGAAATACGGGAGGCCATTGATTTTTGTCGTTATTATGCCTTAAAAGCTCAGCAAATGATGGCGCAACCATGCCACTTAAAGGGCTACACTGGTGAATTAAATGAGTTGAGTTTACACCCCCGTGGCATTGTTCTTTGTATCAGTCCTTGGAATTTCCCATTGGCAATTTTTGTAGGACAAGTTGTTGCAGGCTTAGCAACAGGAAATTGTGTGATTGCAAAGCCTGCAGAACAAACGCCTTTGATTGCAACCTTAGTTACAAGCCTTTTACACGAAGCTGGGATCCCAGGTGGTGCCCTGCAATTACTCCCTGGGCCAGGTGACACCATTGGCAAGGCATTGGTAGAAGATAGACGAATCAAGGCAGTTTTATTCACAGGTTCTACTGCTACAGCAACACATATCAATCAGGCCCTAGCAGCTCGAGGTGGTGAGATAATTCCATTGATTGCTGAAACTGGTGGCCAAAATGCCATGATAGTGGATTCTTCTGCTTTATTAGAGCAAGTTGTAAATGATGTGATGGGTTCAGCCTTTGGCAGCGCGGGACAACGGTGTTCGGCTGTCCGAGTTTTGTTTGTGCAAGCTGAGGTTTATGATAAGTTGATGCAGCTATTAAAAGGCGCCATGTGTGAATTGGTCATAGGAGATCCCTATTGGTTTGCCACCGATGTAGGGCCTGTGATAGACAAAGAGGCATTGAGTGAACTTGAAAACCATGTAATACGCATGATGAAACAACATACATTGCTATATCAATGCGAACTGTCCGAAAAGGCCAAGGTAGGTTTTTTTATGCCTCCGACCATCCTTGCCATTGATTCCATGTCTGCGCTAGAAAAAGAAGTATTCGGTCCCATTTTACATGTCATTTCTTATCAATCTACGGAGCTTGACAAGGTGATAACACAGATTAATTCAAGTGGTTTTGGCCTGACTTTGGGCATTCACAGTCGCATCAATGCTACCATTGACCATATTAGACAAAATATTCATGTGGGAAATTGTTATGTGAATCGTAATGTTATAGGTGCCGTAGTCGGATTACAACCTTTTGGCGGAGAGGGGCTGTCTGGTACTGGCCCCAAAGCCGGGGGTCCTAATTATTTGTTACGCTTATGCCATGAAAGAACTTTTACAGTAGATACAACTGCTGCTGGTGGAAATGCAAGCTTGATGTCTATGGCAGATGCTTATGAATAATTAGCAGTCAGTATCCTGTATCCATCATTTTTACCAACACAGGTTGTGGGTTTTAAGAAATTATCCTTAAAAGCGCCTTTAATGCGCACTAAGAATCATATTTGACTAGTGATTCATTACTATGTATATTGTTTTAAAATTCCCTTCTGTATGAACATAGATGATAGAAAAAGCTGTTACTCAAGAATTAAAAGTTTGCATTAATCATAGTCTTAATCCTTTCTTACTGTCTTTACACCACATTGATGAGAATGAAGCTATTGGGATTTTAGAATTGCTCTGCGAAAAATGTATAGCATATGACTCCTCTACTTCTATATTTACAGCAGGTGATGAGGCTCCGCTCACAGCGAAAGGGTCAGATCTCCTGCTAACAATTTTAAAAGACACCCGGCTCAATCCTGAAAATTCAGAAGAAATCACTGAACTGATGATTCAATATATTATCGATAAAATGAAAGCCAGAATTTGGGCCATAGGAATTCTGAAAACGGTTGTGATTGATAAGGTTTTATCTGTTTTGAAAATACAGCAACCTTTAGCTTATTCCAAAGCAATATTTCAATGGGTGGTAAACGCCAGCGAAGGTATGCCACCATCGCTGAGAGATATGCTTGCTGCTCATACTGATGAATCTTTATTGTCATCTCAGCTTAAGACAGCAATTAATCCAGAAAATTATCTATCCTTCGACCCTAGGATAGACGATATCATGGAAGAGATTTATGCGCTCCCAGCCTCTATCCTAGATGTGAATGTACAAATTCTAGAACCTTGTTTGAAACTTACATACATAATTCCAGAGTGTAGTGACCCCGCACAATATCATCGGCATAACACTGTTTTATCTCTTATAAAGGAAAACCTTGCTGAATACTGGGAAACCAATGTAGCCTTATTAGAGTGTCTTTTGATTATGGAGGGTTGCTATAGATTCATTGTCTTAAATGAGCTTTTTTTGCAGGAGAAAGGAGTTGATGTGACTGCCTATATGGTTCAACAAGATTCTCTTATGGATGAAATCACAAAGTTCAGTCCTTCGACTCCCGTAGATGATGTTTTTCTGACATCTGCCAATCTATTATTTAAACAGGTTGAAACTCATTGGCAAGCAGATAATGTAACTTTTTTAGATGAATTTTTCACTAACTATAATAATCATAGAACAAAAGTATTAGAGCTAGCAGATGAGTATTTAGATATTGATGATTCTGAAGTAATGCGAAACTATAATCATTCTCAAAATCAAATTTTTGATTTGCTCAGTAAATTAATGGATTTACATCTTAATGAAAATGCCATCGTTCTCTCTGATGAGGTGTTACTTGCAATAATTAAGAAATCCAGCCGTGCACAAGCGCAGGGTATAATAGTTGCTCTTTCATCTTATGACACAAATCGCATTGTATTACATGCTTTGTTAGTTCCTACCAACGAATGGACCTCTTGTTTTTCTGATATGTTTGAAGATTTATTAGCATACTTAGAAAAATCGGAAAATAATACATCATTCCAAATTAGGCCCTGGGCATCTGATAATTTTCCACCTAAGTTTATTGCGCAATTACAAGATTTAAATGTGGATAGCGGTGAAAATGATTATGATGAGAACTACTTCCCTATATTGCATGATCCTAGATCTGTAGTTGAAGTTGCAACACTTTTGCAAGTGATAAAGCCGGAACACCATGGCCTATTAGCTACAGCTGTTGAAACATATTTTGTAAATTTGAATGATATTAACATCGTACAAAGCAGTGATGAATTTCCAGAGACAAAAATCCCTCAATTTTTAAAGGATATTAGAAACCATATATTTAAAATTATGCATACTGTTTCTTCAATTGAATTTGTAGATTTTATGCAAGCTCATCTCCAATATCTTTGTGTTCCTGAATTCATTCAAGATATATATAAACAGGGTTTACTAAATCATCATTTTGCTAAGGCCTCCGATATGTTACCCCTTTTGCGGAACCCTGAGATTTTTAACTTACTATATCGTCACACAAAATCTGATTTTAATTGGACATTTTGGATTCATGAAGTTAAGGATCTAGCTCCCTGGGCAGAATCCCCAGACTCTAATATGATCATCAACCTGCTTAGAGATGTAGAGACGCATAAGGTTGATTTTTTAAAAAACTTAAATGACTTTGTTAATCTTTGTACTCTTAATTTAAATCATGTGTACATCCGCAATCTTTATATGTTGTACAAAGATCGTATATCAAATTTAATACACAATTTGACTGATATACTTTCAATCATAAACTTCATACCTGATTTGGATGTTTTTTTAGATTCCTTAGAGCCTCGTATACCTAAACTAACAGAAAACATGAATGAGCATCTGAGCTTTTTCAAGCTTCTAAATGAAAGTCAGCGTAAAAAATATTTTCACAAGTTTAAATATTGTATACCCAATCAAATCTTGGAGAGTAATGATGCTTACTTTGCTATTTCACAAGTTTGTGATTTAAAATTGATTCCCGCATTTTCAAGTAGTTCAAAGGACACACAAGAACGTCAGGCAATTTTATCTAAGTTGAAACCAAACTTACCCAATCTTATAGCAACTTGGCAGGATGTTGATTTTTTAGGCGGCTTTATGAGAAGGTCAGAATTTGCAAGTTTGCTCGATCTTATAAGACACAGACTAAATGATAACATCAACTCATTACTAGATATTAATATTGCATCTCAATTTCTCAATGCAGAAGAGTTTGGGCTCATGGTAAGAAAGTTTATAGCAGGCGACAGATTTATGGGCGCGATTTCAACCGTCTATAATTTTACTTTTTTATATTCTATCATTTCTGAAAATGAACAAATTTTGTTATTTGAACATGTCAAAAAGTTACAGTTTCCATTTATTCATGACTTAGAAGAACTGACCCAGTTAGAGCAATGTCTTAGCAAAGAACAGCTGCTTCAAGTGCAACTAGTTTTATTTAGTAAATGTTCTTTTCCTTGTATACACGGGGATATAGAGGCGCTGCTTCTTTATATGCGCGTTAATGAAAAATTGCATACTCGCAGGAATAAAAATTTCCTAATACCTTTAGAAAATTTGCTTGATAGGGCAGATATATCTAAAAACGTAATTATGAAAGCCTTGCGTTATTTAGAAAATAACGATGATAATTTTTCAGAGTTATTTGCTAGCTTGGAGTCGCATACCCAAATGTGTAAAGGCACAAACTATTCCAAGTTTGTAATCGATGATGAGGAACCAGCGCTTCCACAGCTAAACAGTGCTTGGACAGGGTTTGGAAATACGCCTACTTTTTTTAGCTCAAGTGAATTTGCCAAACCAGGACATAAAAGGAAATTACAAGATTTGGCCGTCTCAAGCTTTGATTTTAGTTAGCAATACATACACCCTATTACGCTTCTGATTTCAATCAGGAATTTTAAATTTTTAAACATGTGAATACAATGACATTAAAAAACATAGCTCTGTGCCATAGAACCATAATAAATTCGTCTATAAATCACTTATTTCATGATTTGCATGAGATCCCTGTAAATCATGCAATTGATGCCTTAACCTTTCTATATCAGCAAGCACAAATGCCTGCAGTTGCCAGAATTTACGATACATTGCCCTTACTATTTACTGGCAAACCATTTGATAAAATAAATTCAAGTTTAATACAGCTTCATAAGTTAATGCAGAATCGACAACTGGTTGAACCACCAGGTGGAGAGGACAGTGGATCTGAAGTCAATCATGGTGTTTTTAATCTAAGCGAATTCGCTTCTCCAAAGGAACCTATTAGCCAGGAACTTTGTCGACAATATTTAAAAGATAAAATCCAGTTAAGAATTTGGATTTTAAAAATATTACAGCCCATAGTCATTGATAAAATTTTGAATGAATGGAAAACCAAGCATCCTCAATTATATTCTAAAACATTATTTAAATGGGTAAAACATGAGAACGAAGGCATGTCGCAGGCTATGAAAGATATGCTGCATTCAAATAAAGGTAAAGGATCAATCTTAGAATATCAGCTTACACAAGCAATAAGCTCTGAGAATATGCAACTATCCACTGCTGAGTGCAAAAGCCTGGCTGAGGATATTATTGAGGAAATTTTCACCTTACCTGCGGCTTTATTGGATAAGGATGTAGAGCTCTTAGATGATGTAATTCTCTTACAAAAAATGGATTCAAAAAATTGCACGCCCAATCACTTTGAGCTTCATGATAAGGCATTATGCTTATTAAAACACAATATTGCCTCCTTTTGGGAAAATGATTTATCCTTTGTAAAATCATTTTTAATAATTGAACGTACTTTTAGGAACATTGCCTTACATGGAAAACTGCTGCGGCATGCAACTGATATTGATATTGTCTATTTAGAATCAATTTGCCAAACCTTCTTCGACAATTTTATCCAAAACCAAGTGATGAATCAAACACAGTTGCAAGCCTTGAATATGCCGGAAATTAGTTATGCGAATTTACAAATTGAATCTTATTTAAAAGATAATGAGGTTGAATTTATAAGCAATGTTTTCACAATTTTTAATGATTATGGTACTGATCTTACAACCGCCTTAGAAGAAGATGAAGCTGAGACTGCTGAAAATATAAATAACCAAATTGATAGCTTATATAGCCGCCTATTGGATCTCCATTTTATTAAAAACGCACTTGTTGTTTCTGATAAGTGGTTACAAAAATTGATTGGAAAATCAACCATTGTTCAAGAGCCTGAGCATTCTGATTTGAAAAATATTGTTTTTCTCACGCCATACCTTGCTAACCGGATCATACTGCATGCTTTTTTAGTGCCACCTTCGCAATGGTCAGAAACATTTTCTTTTTTTTACACTGAGTTTTTAAGTCTTTTAACCGATGGTCCTAGCCAGGAGTATACTATTAACTTATGGAAAATTCAGGCCTATCCATCAAAGATTATTGAGCAGTTGCAGTGGTTACAATCTATGAAATCAGGCACTCCCACAAATTTTGTTTATTATTTTCCTTTATTACACTTTCCCATGTCAGGCCAGCAGCTGGCAAAACTTATGCTGGTGATAAGGCCTGAATATCTTACTGTCTTAACACCGCATATAAACAATTTCTTTGCAAAGATTGGTGATATTGAGACTGTATTTGATGAATTTTTGAATGCTAATCAAAAACCGATTTTTTATAATAATATCAAGCCCCACTTATTAGCACTGATGCAAACAGCCACATTAAGTGATCTTACACTATTTGAAACTCTGCAAGAGGAACAAATTATTGATTTGGCCAAAGAACTTCAGCAAAGAGGAATATTTAAGAAACTTATTACAAAGAAATCAGACTTTCTTCAAATGCTACTCGTCAGTTCATTTGAAATCATATATCACAATACTAAACATGAATTTGATTGGGTATTTTGGCTAAACAGTCCTCAAGATTTTCAAGGAGACCCGGCCCTTTTTACCACTTTGTTTGAACATATCCTCATAGAAACAAAAGAGAAATACATTAATTTTATAAAAACCATAGAAGATATGGTCATCATCACTTCATCCTTTAGGGGTGCGAAGGTATACATTAAACTAGACCGAATATTTTCTCACCGTTCATGGGATACACTTATACATAACGGAAACGATTTGGGATTGGCATTACAAGTCAAAAGTAATTTTGATTTAGACTTTCTAAACTCTCTCGACCTCCCTAGGATCATGCAAACAAAAAATGATTATTTAAATTTATTCTCAAAGGCTCCTCAAGCATGTTTACCAGAATTATTTAAACTGTTTGAATCGCATTTGCCCCCACATATTTTCATGCTTGATAGGCTGTATGTTATTAGAGATTTTACGGATCTTAAAAAGCAAACAACCCATTTCTGGGGGCTTGGTGGGCTTAATTCAAGTCTAAAGCTGGAATCTCTTCTTCTTAAACAGTTAGATGCTGTCATGCCTGAATTAATAAATACCTGGGAGGAATTTTACTCATTAAAAAATCACATTCCAAAAACCAAGGCTAGTGCTCTACTCAACACTATCAAACCAAAGTTAAATGCTAATATTTCTACCTTAATGGAGATAAACATAGCTTTTAAATTTTTAAGTAAGGAAGAGTTTATTCAACTCATTAGAAATGAGATTGAATCCTTGAGAATACAGTCCTATCTTGAGACTGTTCATGATTTTTTATATTTGTATGACATAATAGCAAATGGTGAAAAAAAGATTTTATTTGAATGGGCTAAAAACACTGGGCAGAATGTACGATACAGTCAAGACAATCTACCTGTGCCTGATAAACAACGCTATACAGAGGCACAAAATCAAGTCTTGTTGCAGTTAAAGAGTACTTTGCCAGCCCCTGATAAAAATTCAACAGATTCACCTCAGTTTACTGTAATCTCAAAAAGATCGGATCATTTTTTTACCTCCGAGGAGCGTCATAAGCGAAAATTAGGCGAAGTGGAAGAGAAAGAGGCTAAAGAACAGGAAATGGCCGATCCTTCTTCTGAGCTTGATCTATCAGGGCTGTTAGATGAAGAAAGTGAAATATCCCAATCAAAAAGGCTAAGAAAATAATCTGAGTCTAGGTCCTTGCCTTGTTATTTATTGAGATTTAAACGTGAGGGCTTCTATTATATTTAATTTAGTTTCTTCATTATGGGAGGTTAGCTTTAAGGTTGCTTTTCCAAGTTCCGAATATAACTGTTTTTGCTCAGGATCTTCGAGTGAAGTCATATGATTTACTATGGTTGAAATATCTCCTCTTTGTATGGGTCCGGTTAGAGCCTGTCGTGGCGACAAGGTGGCTTCTAGGTTTGTGACCGTACTTTTCATAAGTGCTGTAATGACATGCATAGATAGGTCATGCTCAATGCCTGCTACCTGCATACAAGACAGAGCCTGTTCGGCTAGGGCTACTAAATAGTTTGAGGCGAATACAGCTGCCGCATGGTAGGCATTTTTTTTATGTTTTTCTATTTCATAGATGATGCCTCCCATTGCTTTGAACAATGGTCCAACCACCTTGAGGGCTTGTTTGTCTCCTTCCATGGCGCAATAGGTATTGTCAAATTGTTGAACGCTGTATTCAGGTACTGCAAAACTTCGCATTGGATGAACACTTGCAAGCACACAGCCTAGTTCTTTCATGGGCCTTAGAATATCTGAGGTAAGCGCCCCGCTACAATGAATGACTACCGTTCCTGGCTTGATAGTTTGGTTTTTACTCAGTTCACTGCATACCATGGCTATAGATTCATCACCAGTTGTAATGAAAATTAGATCAGCCGGCGCTAATTGTGAAATATTAGGACAATGGTGGCCCTGGCCTATAAAGGCTATGGCCTTTATAGTGCTAGTTTTTGAGCGGTTGCAAATAGACTCAATGGTGGCCAAGTTTTTTTTCACCAACAACTGTCCCACTGTCATTCCAACCCGTCCAGCACCAATGATATTAACGGATAAGGTCATTGTTTAAATTCTGCAATTTGAAGGTACGTATTTGTTGTTATTCATTCCTGACACAGCGCATTTCCAAAGGATGTTGCCTTTGGGCACGGTGCCTGATTTCAAAGGTTCATTGTCAGAAGTAGGGGTTAAGGTTATCACTATGTTTTGAGCAGCAGGTGTGTAGGAGATGGTAACGACACCAGATTCGTTGGTGGTAATACTGGCAACGTTTGGCGTTGCTGATGGCGGGGTCCATCCTGAATTGAGTGGTGTACCATTGACGGCATTCTCATCTATGGTGGTTTGAGCCGTGGTTGCAAGATTCAAACCCTCAGTGACCCTTGCTCTGATGATATAATCTTGATATGCCGGAATGGCAATAGCTGCTAAAATACCTATGATAGCTATGACTATCATTAACTCAATCAAAGTAAACCCTTTCTCTTTCATGCTCATTAAAACCCCTTGTAATTAAATAAAGTGTATTTCCCACTATGTTGAGCTTGACCATGTGCTTAGTTTTTTATCTACACAATGATTTTTTAAACGTATATACTCAGGTAATCCATTGACATAAGTTGGATAGGCTTCGCCCTGAATCAAAGGTGCTAAATAGCGGACACAGGCCGCAGTGATACTCAGCCCATCTTGGCTAATGAACTCTTTGGGCATGGCTTTTTCTTGATTAGCCACCTCAGCAAGCGATATTTTGCCTATAGACCATTGATAAGGTTCATCTTGCTCACGAATAATGATTGGCATGATGGCATTATGACCCTGTACTGCAAACTCCACAGCGGCTTTTCCCAAAGCATAAGCTTGGTCTACATCCACTTGTGAGGCAATGTGTCTGGCTGCACGCTGCAAATAATCAGCTACTGCCCAATGATATTTGTAGCCTAATTCATCTTTGATTAATTGTGCAAGCACTGGTGCAACCCCCCCCAGTTGTGCATGACCAAAGGCGTCGCGTAAGCCTGCCTCACTTAAAAAATGTCCCTCTTGATTGCGGATGCCCTCAGAAACAACAGTCACACAATAACCAAAGGTACGCACGCATTCGCTAACCTTTTCCAAAAATTGCCTTTTATCAAAGGGTACCTCAGGAAATAAAATAATATGGGGTGGGTCAGAAGGATGTTGTTTTGCAAGCCCACTGGCGGCTGCAATCCAACCGGCGTGGCGTCCCATAACTTCAAGAATAAATACCTTTGTTGATGTTGCCGCCATTGAAGCAACATCAAAGCCCGCTTCTTTGGTTGATACAGCAATGTATTTAGCTACAGAGCCAAAGCCAGGACAGGTATCTGTAAAAGGCAAATCATTGTCTACCGTTTTAGGTATCCCAATACAGGTGATTGGATATCCCATACGTTCACCCAATTGAGATACTTTGTATGCTGTATCCTGGGAATCACCCCCACCATTATAGAAAAAATAACCAATGTTATGCGCTTTGAAAACTTCAATAAGGCGTTCGTAAGCTTGCCCATCTTGTTTCAATTTATATCGACAAGAACCAAAAGCACCGGAGGGTGTTTGCATCAATTTGGCTATGTCCTTTTCAGCTTCTTGATAGGTATCAATCAATTCTTCGTTCAAAGCACCTAGGATACCATTTTTAGCGGCATACACTGTCCCTATGTGGTCAGGATATAATTTTGCTGTTTGAATAACTGCACAAGCCGATACATTGATGACTGCGGTCACCCCGCCAGATTGCGCATATATGGCATTTTTTAAAGACATTCCCTCTCCTTTTTCTTAAGATAATGATTGTTAAATTCGTCTATCACCGCATCAATACTTTGTATAAGCTCTCTAAAAGGGGTGGCCAGGGCTACAAATGCCTGAGCCTGTGCAGTCACTTCTTCGAAGGCAATAACCTTGGTTAGTAACAAAGGAACCCCACAAAAATAACAGGCTCCCTTTAATTTATGAGCGGTATCAGCCAAGCCTTGGTCATTTTTTTGTTGGTAAAAGCTAAGAAATTCTTTACGGTTGTTATATAACTCTTCTATGAATTTTTTTAAAAATTCTTCAGCAAGTGTTACATTACCAGATACTTTTTGTATACATAACTGCCAATCGATGATGACAGACATGGTTTTATCCGCAATCTTGAGAATTTGTATCAGTAATAATTTTTCATCTATGGGTTTTTGTAAACAAAAATTAATTCCAGATTTTTTTAAATCCAGAGCATTCATGCCCCAATTGTCAGCACTTATCAATATAATAGGGGTTTGCTTATTTAATAAAGACTGCTTACGAATTTTCAAAGCGGCTTCTAGACCATTTAAATTAGGCATTTGCAGATCAAGCATGATTAGATTAAATTTTTTATTCTCACAAGCGGATACGGCCATTTCACCATCATCAACCAGAGCCACATTTGCGTTCATACCTAAAAGCGAATTTAACAACATTTTATTCACAGGGTTGTCTTCGGCAATGAGCAAATCCAGGTCTAATATGCGCATTTGTTCTCTAAGATTGTGTAATTCAGGATGGACAGACTTCTCTATATAATTTCCCTTGTGAAGAGACTCTATCATGTTTTCAAGTTTGTGCATGTAAATAGGCTTTTGCAAAAACCCTTGGGCCCCCATGGCGCTGTATTCATTGATGGGATAATTTGAAAGCAGAATGAATGAAAGGGCGGGGTTTTTGGCTATGAGTTCGGTAACCTGTGTTTCGCATCCTTTGTGTATGTCAATAAAGGCAATAGTACAATCCTTGTTTTTGGCGACTGCTTTTGCCATTTTTTGGTATGAAAATACGCTGACTGATTCTATACCCCAAAAGCTTAAACTCTTACATAAACTTTCAAGGTATAAAGGATTGGAATCAAAACACAGAGCTTTTAGATGCTCGAATTTACGATGACTGTTCTTTTCTAATTCATAAGCTGTTAATTTATCTAACCTTACCACAGCAGTAAAAGTGGATCCCTGGTTTAATTTAGAGTTAAAGCTTATATGTCCATGCATTTGTTCACACAGTTTTTTACAAATGACCAACCCCAATCCTGAGCCGCCATAACGGCGTGTAATACTAGTATCTGCTTGGTTAAAAGCTGTGAACAGTTTGTTTTGATCATCAGGAGAAATACCAATGCCTGTATCAGAGATGGTGAAAGATAGGTAATAATATTTATCGGTTTCTTGTTCGATGTTTGTCCTAATTAAAACATGGCCCAAATCTGTAAATTTCACAGCATTTGTAATCAAATTACTGATGATTTGGCGCAGTCTAATGGGGTCTCCTAACATGGTTTTGGGAACCTTGTTCTCAGTGATGGAGATAAGGTTGATTCCATTTTTTTGAGCCATAGGTCCTGCAAGCGCTATTACCTCATCAATACACGCTCGAATATCAAGAGGGATACAATCTAAAAGCAACTTGCCAGCGTTTATTTTTGAGAAGTCCAAGATATCATTGATAATGAACAATAAATCTTGAGCTGATGATTTGATTGTTTTAACATAATCCAACTGTAAGGGTTCTAATTTACTTTCAAGTAATACATTGGTAAAACCAATGACGCCATTTAAAGGGGTACGAATTTCATGACTCATGTCGGCAATGAATTCTGATTTTTGTCGGCTTCTTTCTTCGGTTCTTTTTTTCTCAAGGGTTAATCCACAATTTTTTTCTTCTGAAAGTATCAGGGCTTTTTGTAAATCTTCCCTTGCAGTTTCTATCTGTTGATGCATATTTTGGACTGTGCACAAATATTTTTTTTGAAGATGAGCGCAGCCTTTTTCAATGATACCTAATTCACCTGGACTGCTCACCGCAATTTCTGTCTCAAAGCCATTACTTAGAATTTGTTTCATGCTCCGGCGTAACCTGGCAATGGGTAAATAAATACGCCTAGCTAAAAAATAATGGATGACAAGACTCATCAATAAAGAGAGTAAAGTTATAAAAAGGGTGGCCACCAGCATTTGATACTGCTTCCTAACCATAGGGTGGGTGTCAATATCTAAAGAGATCCACCCAAGCACATCATGCCTTAAGTTATTTTTAAAAGGAATGTTTGCATATAGATTGAATTTAGGGATGGTGATAGGGGCTATATAGTTTCGGGTTGTAGGATTAAGTTGCTTGGCTTCAATGTAATCCCCAGTATAATTTGGTGGAGTGAAGGCATGTTTGAGGGAATGTTTGCCACCTCTGTAAGCGATGATTTGCCCATTGGTATTATAAAAGGCTAAAGATTTAATTTCAGGATTGATGATGGATGCATTGATTAAATTTTGTAGAATTTGGTCATCACTACGAAGCAAGGCAAACTGAGCTGCTGGAAGTAATTGACGAATATAGGCTTGGCCAGTTCGAGAAATGTGTTGTTTTAGATCCTTACCAATCAAAACGTTGTAACAAAATGCAAACAACAAAGCTATGATGATCGCTGGAATAAGCATAATCATTCTAAGAAGATATTTGATACTTATCTTTTTCAAGAGTCATCCTTGCGTAGTTGGTTTGTTTTTGTTTTATTTGCGTTCAAGCTAAAGTCGGCTATTATACCCCCATTCATTTATTTGACACAACGGAATATCATGATTGTTAGAACTCGATTTGCTCCAAGCCCCACTGGATTTTTACATGTAGGTGGCGTAAGAACGGCATTATTTTCCTGGCTTTATGCCAAAGCACATCAAGGGCAGTTTGTACTGCGTATCGAAGACACAGACCAGGAGCGCTCAACAGCAGAATCTGTTGATGCAATTTTAGAAGGTATGGCATGGCTTGGAATGGATTTTGATGAGGGTCCTATTTATCAAAGCAAAAGATATGATCGCTACAATCAAGTAGCCGCGCAATTATTAGACGAAGGTAAAGCCTATCGCTGTGTTTGTTCAAAAGAGCGGCTGGAGTCTCTAAGAGAAAGTCAAACAGCTGCCAAAGAAAAACCCCGATACGATGATCATTGTCGCGATAAAAATATCCCTGAAACCACAGATCCCTTTGTGATTCGATTCAAAAACCCAAAAACCGGGTTGGTATCTTTTAAAGATGAGGTTTATGGACAAATTCAAGTCAATAATGATGAACTTGATGATCTGATTTTAGTTCGCTCAGATGGTCACCCAACCTATAATTTTGCTGTGGTTATTGATGATTGGGATATGAACATCACCCATGTGATTCGTGGCGATGATCATATCAATAATACACCTCGCCAAATCAATTTATTTAAAGCGCTGAATGCGCCAATTCCAATTTTTGCCCATTTACCAATGATCTTGGGTGATGATGGTAAGCGGTTGTCCAAACGTCATGGGGCCGTCAGTGTGTTGCAATTTAAAGAAATGGGCATTTTACCCCATGCCCTGCTTAATTACTTGGTGCGTTTGGGTTGGTCTCATGGCGATCAAGAGCTGTTTAGTATGAAAGAGATGACCCAGCTGTTTGACTTGCAAAGCATCAGTCGGGGGGTGGCAAGTTTTAATTATGATAAATTATTTTGGCTTAATCAACAGTATCAAAAAACAGAACCAGTAACAACCGTAGCTCAAGCTTTGCAATGGCATTTTGAAAAAGAGGGCATTGATTTGACCACTGGCCCTTCATTAGAAGATTTGGTTGGCATTCAAGCTGAGCGCTGCAAAACTTTGGCTCAAATGTGTCAGATGAGTTTGTATTTTTATAAAGATACTATTGAATATGAGGATGGGGCCGTAAAAAAACATTTGCGACCTGTAATACTTGAACCTTTAAACGCATTGAATGACCGCTTAAAAACAGTAAACAGTTGGGATGCGCAGTCCCTACAGACTTGTATTAATGATATATGCGCGCAATTTGATATTAACATGGGTAAATTAGCCCAGCCGGTAAGAGTTGCAGTGACCGGCACGAGTATGTCACCTTCAATTGATGTGACATTGACCTTGATAGGTAAGGAAAGAGTCTTAAACCGTCTTAAGGCGGCATTAGAGAAAATCAAATGTCGAGCCAGTGCAGTAGACTAGCTGCAACAAAATAAATAACAGAGTTACCCATGCATGTAACTGATGATTTGATTAAAATTTTTAATGATTGTTTTGGATTTGAATATTCAACGCGGTTGGTTAGAGGGGGGGATGAACCGCTTTATCTTCCCGCCAGTGAGTCTGATTCTCACAACCTTTTGTACTTTGCCAATGGTTTTTTTAGCTCAGCCTTGCATGAATGTGCCCATTGGTTACTCGCAGGGGATGCACGCAGAAAGCTTGTAGATTTTGGGTATTGGTATGTACCAGATGGCCGAACGATGGCAGAACAACTGCTTTTCCAACAAGTTGAGGTAAAACCCCAAGCGCTTGAATGGGTATTGTCTCAGGCAAGCGCTTATCCATTTCAACTCAGTATTGATAATCTAAACGGAGAGGATGTGGATGTAGCTCCCTTTAAACAGGCAGTCTATGCACAAGTTAAAGCCTATTGTGCCCTGGGATTACCTAAACGAGCTCAAATCCTTTACATTGCGCTGAGTGTTTTTTACGGTACATTGGGGGATTTAAACATCAAAGCTTTTGATTATAACAGCCTTTGAAATGTTGATTAAGCCTTGGGAAGTTATCACTTCCCAAGGCTTTAATTTTTAATACCAATTTCCTGCACTGCATGAGCTACAACAATTTGATTGTTGACAAGAATTACAACAAGCACCCATAGAAAGCGTAGCCGTTACTAGCGTAACAGCTAATATTATTTTTTTCATTAGTCGTCCTTGTTAATGAATGATTGTATGTTCAAATAGTTAAATAATTTGAGACATGCATTTATAATAGACCATATCAGAAAAAAACCCATAAAAGTGGTGAGGTATTGTATTTTAGTCGCTGGCGCATAATTGATTTTACCCAGTCCCGACGTCCCACGGCCTTGTCAAATAGATCCCGTACATTAAATGCTGCCAAGCTCGCCAGGCAGCACTAAATTCCGGGACGACATACCTATGGGTAATGATATGGCCCTCAGGCGTCGAACTAAGAGGTAAAATGAGGTTCGCGCCAATGACTATTTAGTGTATCATTTCTCTCTTTTTAAACAGGTTTTGGAGTGGCATCATGGCAGAATTTTTTTCAATCAAACAGTGCTTGGAAGGTAATATTTGTGAAAATACGGTGGTTACTGTCAGAGGTTGGGTAAAAACCAGGCGTGATTCTAAGGCGGGATTGTCTTTTATTAATGTGCATGATGGATCTTGTTTTGCACCTATTCAAATCATCGCAATGCAAAGTGTATCCAACTATCATGAGGAAATTCTTAAACTCACAGCTGGTTGTGCAATCAGTGTTACAGGGCCTTTGGTGAGGTCTCAAGGTAAAGGCCAATCCTTTGAAATTCAAGCTCAAGCTATTGAGGTGGTGGGTTGGGTAGAAAATCCAGAAACCTACCCCATACAAGCCAAACGTCACACCCTAGAATATTTACGCGAAGTTGCGCATTTGCGTCCGCGCACGAATACCATCGGTGCGGTGACCCGTGTAAGACATTGCATATCTCAAGCCATTCATCAGTTTTTTCATGAACAAGGTTTTTATTGGATACATACGCCTATCATTACTGCCAGTGATTGTGAAGGGGCAGGGGAAATGTTGCGTGTTTCCACACTAGACTTACTTAATATCCCCAAAAATAATCAAGGACAGGTCGATTTTTCCAAAGATTTTTTTGGCAAAGAAACATTTTTAACAGTTTCAGGTCAGCTGAATCTTGAGGCCTATTGCTTGGCTATGTCCAAGGTATACACCTTTGGTCCTACCTTTCGTGCAGAGAACTCCAATACAAGCCGCCATTTGGCTGAATTTTGGATGGTGGAACCTGAAATTGCCTTTGCAGATTTGAATACACTTTGTGAGCTAAGCCAAAGTATGCTGCGTTTTGTTTGCAAGGCCGTATTAGATGCATGTGCTGATGATATGCAATTTTTCGACCAATTCGTATCCCCCGGCTGCATAGAACGCCTTGAGCACATAGTCCAATCAGAATTTGCACTCATGACCTACAGTGAGGCCATTAAGATTCTTAAAGAAACTGAAAATACCTTCGAATTTCCTGTGAGCTGGGGATTGGATCTGCAATCAGAACATGAACGTTATCTTGCAGAGGTGTATTGTAAAAAACCTGTTATTGTGACTAACTATCCACAAGAGATCAAAGGTTTTTATATGCGTCTAAATGATGACAATAAAACTGTGGCAGCAATGGATGTTTTAGCGCCTGGAATTGGAGAAATCATAGGAGGCAGTCAGCGCGAAGAGCGATTAGATATTTTGGATAAGCGCATGGATGAGTGCAATTTAAATAAAGAACACTATCAATGGTACAGAGATTTAAGACGCTATGGCACAGTACCTCATGCAGGATTTGGATTAGGATTGGAACGTTTGATAAGTTATGTGACTGGGGTTAGCAATGTGCGAGACGTCATACCCTTTCCCAGAACTCCTTTACATGCAGATTATTAGAAATTTTTTACGGCTATGAACTTGCACAAACCGCACAGGAGCTATTATGTTTCAAAAAAATAGTCGTGATAGATTTTTAAAGTACAGACAAAACCATGGCTTTATGCTATCTCAAAATCCATTTGCTCCTGCTTGCTTGGATATTACCAATCCCAATTTGCCTTATCATGCATTTAGGCAGATGCAATGGGATGGGTACTATTTACAAGAGAAACAAACCATTGCTTTGTTAAAGCAAGAACACATCACTGAAAAAGATTACAATAAGCTTTTTCTTTTGGTTAATACCTTCATCCCCCCAGAGCAATGTATCGCACACTCTTGTTGGCAACCCATAGCAAAACTGTCCACTTATGAATCTTTTAAAGCCAAAGAAAAGGAAATTAAATCATCACTAGTGCAGCGGTTCGCTGATATTCAAGGCGGAACCTTAGTTATATATAAAACTCAAAATGATAATCTGGTTTATTTACTTCCAACGGATATTGAAATTTTAGATCCAAAGATCCAAGATTTATTAAAAGCAAAGACGAAAGATATTGGATATTTTGATAACAAATATCTTTTTGAAATTGAGCAAACTTTAAAACTTGAAATGGATGAATTTACCAAAGAGTTGTCACCAGATGATAATAAATTAAAGATTGATACCTTGAGTTTGTTTACTCTGGATAGTGTCAAAGACGATTCATATAAAAGATTTCAACAATGCAAAAAGCGTATCAACGAAGATTTACCTTTCATATACCAATGCATTATAAAAATGCGTTTTCAAAATGAATTTGATGAGGATGCAGCACCCCAGCTACATGAAGACTTGGAAAATAGCTTGATTACAACCTCGGTTCGCTTGTTTGGATTTGATACAGTGCAGTGTACAAAAAAACACATACAAGAGGTATTGAATCAATTGTTATTTAATGAAACTGGGTTAGAAGAAATAGCACGGTTGGTGCATTTGGGAGCCAACCCCAATGCGCTCAATCACCAAATGCGCTCTGTGTTACGCCTTGCCTTGCTATTTAATCATGCAGAAAAATCCTTACAGCTCTTGTTATTTGGTGCTGATCCAAACAATGACTCCGAAGGGGACTCCGATCTGATAGTGGCCATTAATAATGCAATGCCTGAAGCATTGATTTTAGAATTGATAAAAAAAACCAGAGACATCGAATTTAAAAATCAACAGGGTGAAACCGCTTTGATTCTTGCTATAAATAAGAAGCTAATGCCAAGTGTGATAAATAAGCTTATTGAAAATACCAAAGAGTTGGATGCTAAAACCAAGCAAGGTTATAAGGCGCTGGACTTTGCTATTGAGGTCTGCCCCAGGACGCATTGTTCTGAAACCATTAAAAAGTTAATTACCTCTGGTGCCTCGGTAAAAATACAAGATATCGATGGCAATTACCCTTTAATTCAAGCCGCTTATCGCTGCAATGTGGCAGCTGTAACATTCATATTGGAATGTGATTCTACCCTTATCAATGAATCAAATCATGAAGGCGATACGCCTTTGATGGTTGTTTTAAAACAAAGCAATCATCCCAGTGAAGTTTGTGAAATCATCGATATTCTTATCAAAAAAGGTGCCACACCAAAGATAATGAATAATGAGAAGCAAAGTGGATTTTCCTTGGCTAAAAAATGCCAAGTAATGGATTTGCAACTTGCTACCTCCATACAATGGTTATCTAAAACCACATTAGACCGTGAAATGCTGTTGTTATTCATCAACTCCTTGATGCGAATTGGAAAGAATAAACAGCATCGCCTGGCAGGCCCTGCTTGTCATCTCTTCACTTATTATCTGAAATATTTAACCACTTTGGGGGGCGATAATTCACCAAAATCACTTGCAAGTCTTAAAATGCATATGTTTTTTTTACAGAACCAATACAATTTTCCTGTACAGTATTTTGACAATATTGTGCAAGACATTGTGTCTGGTAGCGAGGCCCATACGCAAGTGTTGACCGAATATCCTGATTTGATCGATCAATTTTCCAGAAGTGCTCATGAACTGCACAGTGGCTATTCCTCGCTGCCTACCAAGCTTAAAACCAGTAGAAGTTTTTTAGAAAGTACACAAATAAATTATGGAGAAGGACGTTTTTTATATGATAAATATGCAGACTATATAAAAAAACAAGGACTCGAATTTGGTGAAGAGATTGCTTTTATATTGAGTGATCCTCGCTTTAGAGCATTACCTGAGCAAACAATCAAATTAATGAATGATAATAAAAACCAATGTTTGTATTTAATAAAAAAATGGGGCCTTAACTATGAACAATTTAATCATCTTACCCAAAGTAAATTGGATATTTTATCAAGGGCGCAGTCCTCTTTGGACTCTTTGAATATTACAAACCTAACTTTTCAAGCCTTTATAGGGTTAGATGAAGAACGCTTAAGATTGTTACTTAATTACCCAACTGGCTTAAAGGCATTGTTAGACCTGCACTGTACATTTGAACGTTTAAATGACCTTGAATTAAGTCAATTAAATGTATTCGTTACTAACCCTGGTTTTTTGCAATTTGCTAGCAGTCATAAACTCCCTCTGAAAAAGATTTTAACAATGGATAGCGCCCTATTTAGATTGTTATCTGATCAAATTGAAAGGCTTATTGAACTAATGGATTTAAATATTTCCTTGAATGTGATTCTTGAATTAACATACAAGGATCTGTTGAGCTTGCTTGTAGGTAATAGTGCTGAAAAAAATAGGCTGGAAACAAGTTTGATGCAGGACTCATCATCATATTTAGCTGTAAAATAAAAAAAGAATCAGTTATGATGAGGACTATTTTTAACTTAGTATTAACCTAAATTATTATGAGCAAAGACCGTTGTCACATCTATTTTTGTTTTAAAATACTTTTTTTATGTATTGTTTTGATGTTAAATGCTTGCATTGATTTATCAGGTAGTAGACTTCAAGAAAGAAAAATAAAGACTCAATTTTCTGAGGTTTCAAAACAAATCATAAACCAAAAATCCACTGGAAAATACTGTGGGGAAGTCCATACCATGCGTGGTGGTTTGGGTATTTTCAGCATCGGCATGAATCAGCTCAAAGAGTCTATAACCACTACATATCAAGTGCCTGCCACCAGTACTATGTGGTATCAATCAGGTGAGGTCAGTCGTTCGATTGCTGAGCACTATTGGTCACAAAAAATTCATTACCCCATCGTTTTAATTGGTCATTCATTAGGTGCTAATGAACAGATCATGGTTGCACGTTATCTGAATAAAGTAGGCGTTCCTGTTGATCTCTTAGTGACAGTAGACTCAGTCTCGGTTACAAGGGTACCGCCCAATGTTAGACATGCGCTTAATATTTATAAACCTGGATTTGTACCCATGTTCAGCGGCTTAAAATTAAGTGCAATGGATTCGAATGCTACTTATATTGAAAATGTAAACGTGAATCGATTAGCTGGTATGAAAGTAAATCACTTTACTATAGATAAAGATTATCGAGTGCAAGAAATGATTATGAAAACAGTCGAAAAGGTGTTGCTGTATGCAAATGAAAAAAAGGGTGCTTAAAGACACACAGGATCCACGTATCTGTGTTATTGGTGCAGGCCCCAGCGGACTTGCAGCCGCAAAGAATTTAAAAGAACATGGATTAACAAATATCCAAGTATTTGAAAAAAATAACCAAGTGGGTGGTAATTGGGTTTATGATGAACACAATAATCACTCAAGTGTGTATGAAACGACCCATATCATCAGTTCTAAACGTTGGTCTGAATTTGAAGATTTTCCAATGCCTTCTGCTTATTCGGATTACCCCTCTCATGCGCAATTGCTGCACTATTTTAAAAGCTATGCACAACATTTTGAATTGAATCAGTACATTTCATTTAAAACCACCGTTTTAAACGTTAAGCCCTTGGACACTGGTCAATGGCGGGTTTTATCTGAGGATGAACAGGGAGTTCATGAGACCATGTTTGACTTCTTGTTGGTGGCAAATGGTCATCACTGGGATCCGGTTGTACCCACATATCCTGGATATTTTAGTGGTGAATTGTTACATTCTCACCAATATAAAAATTCCAAAGCTTTTAGAGATAAACGTGTTTTGGTAGTTGGTGGAGGCAATTCAGCCTGTGATGTTGCTGTTGAGACCTCTCGTGTAGCGGCTAAAGTCCAAATAAGCATGCGACGAGGGTATCATATTTTTCCTAAATTCATATTTGGTAAACCCACAGATGTGGCCATGACAAAAATACACTGGCTTCCATCTTGGTTTAGACAAAAATTAATTTCTTTAGTCATTAGGGGATTGCAAGGGCGGTATGCCAAATATCAGTTGATGAAGCCTGATTCAGGGCCTTTAGAAACACACCCTACGATTAACTCAGAGCTTTTATACTTCATTCGTCATGGTAAAGTTAAACCACGGCCTGGGATTCTTCGCTTTGAAGGACCAAAGGTACATTTTGTTGACGGGAGTCAGGAAGACTTTGATACCATTATTTTTGCTACAGGGTATCAAATCAGTTTCCCATTTTTTGATAAATCCATCATTGATTTTACCAACACAACAAAGATACCCTTGTATCGAAAAATGATGCACCCCGATTTTGATAATCTTTATTTCATTGGCTTGTGTCAACCTCAGGGGTGCATATGGCCCTTGGCTGATTATCAATCAAAAATAGCAGCTCGTATCATAGCAGGTGCGATGGCAAGGCCAGGACAATTACATCAGAAAATTGCTGAAGAAATAAAAAGTCCTCATTATAGTTTCAATTCCAACGTACGCCATGCTTTAGAAGTTGATTTTCATCTTTTTAGGCGAGAGTTATTAGAGATGTTAACTTAGGAACTTACATGCTTGAACAAACAAAAACAAAAACAAAGACTAATACAGAAATAGAAATAGAAATAAAAACTAAATCGAACCGTATTTTATCTTTGGATGTGTTCCGTGGTTTGACGATGGCGCTTATGATTTTAGTAAATGCTCAAGGCACACGAACGCCCTATGCTTTGATCGCTCATGCTGACTGGCATGGTGGTACATTGGCTGATCTTGTATTTCCCTTTTTTTTATACATTGTTGGTTTAACCAGTGTAATTGCCTTAAATAGACAAAGAGATGTAAATAAATCAATTTTGTATAGGGTTATTTTGAAGAGAAGCATCATCTTGTTTTTACTGGGTCTGATTTTAAATATATTTCCTTACCATTTTGATTTAATAGATGTACGTTATTTTGGCATTTTACAGCGCATAGCTGTGTGTTATTTTTGTTGTAGTTTGCTATATTTAAACACCTCAATTAAGACCCAATTTTTAATTTTTTTAGCAATACTTGGGGGTTATTGGTTTATTATGACCCAAATACCCGTGCCCGGTTTTGGTGCAAATCAGTTAACCCAAAGTGGAAATTGGGAAGCTTATATTGACCGTTTACTTTTTTCAACCAACCATTTATTTGGTAAGGTTTATGATCCTGAAGGTTTTTTAAGCACCTTTCCTTCAATAGCTACAACTTTGTTGGGCCTTTTGACTGGAAGTTTGTTATTAACTTCTTTAAGCAATAGAAAAAAACTCTACACCTTGGTCGCGGTTGGCCTAACCTGTGTAGTATTATCTTGGCTGTGGAATGCGCATTTTCCAATTAATAAAAACATATGGACCAGTTCTTTTGTATTATGGAGTGGGGGTTATGCATTCCTTGTCTTTGCAGTGTGTTTTTACTTGATTGATATGTTAGGGTATACGTCTTGGGCTTGGCCTTTGAAAATTTTTGGCATGAACGCTCTGTTTATTTTTATTGTTCATGTACTTTTATTAAAAATTCAAACGATGTTACATTTTACTTTGAAAAATGGAAAAGTAGACAACCTTCGAGTTGTAATAACAGACTCCCTTTTTGGACAGTTTTCAACACAAAATGCTGGTTTATTTTATGCAGTGGGCTTTGTTTTTTTGAATTTTTTAATAGCTCTGTATCTGTATAAGCGACGTATTTTTATTAAAATTTAGGCAATATGTATTTCAAATTTTGACTAAAGTTTAATCTTGGTTAATCCAGTTTGCACAAAGCATTAAATCAGATGAAGAAAAATCAACCCTTTTATTATGACGGATATTTAATAAAGTCTACTATATCAAATGACTCAATCCAAAAATTGGAGGTTATAATAAAAGAATGTTAGTATCCTATTGATTTTAAATAAAAAAAAACATAAACTTCTTTCTTTTAAATTGATTTCGATTGTGAAAGAAAAACCAGACTTTAGCCTCTATTATTATGATGGACAATCCTCCAGTTCATTACCCGAATCAGTTTTTAGCTTATTTGAACAAAAGCTCAAACAAGACAATTTATATGATTTTTATGAAGCTATTTTAATCGATCAACGATTGAATCATACTGCTAAAAATGAGGCTTTAAGTCCTTTGTGGGATCAATTATTAAAAGACAATCCTATTTATATTGCGAAAAATAAAGCAAAATCATTGCGCCCGCAATTGAATGTAAAAACTTTTGATTTAATAATGGGATTTTATATTTTTTTTAAGAAAATTGATCCTAACAATCTTGACAGTCCACAGTCACAATCGTATATCCGCAGAGGAATTGATGAATACCATTCTTTTCCCTGTTTGAATTTAAAATTGACCCATTTATTTCGTCAAAAAAATAAATTAGAAGCGCATACACTTACTACAGAGTTATTAAATGAAGTACACATGAATCTGCCACAATATTTTTCAGCAAGATATGTCTTGATAGCATATATCAATTTTAAAGTAAATGCTCCACAAGCCTGTTTGTCCTCTTTGATTCTAGCTAAATATTTGGAACCCTTGTCTGAAAATGAACTACACAATGCCTTCCGGGGAGGACCTTTGTTATCGAGATTTTTAAACATTGATGAAATTATACATTTTGCAAATTCTAACTTAAGTCTAAGTGCCAAGCAAAAAGATGATGCTAAAAAAGACGCAGGCCTTGCTTTTAAAAGATTAACTTTGGATATTCTGGGGCCTCCTCAAGCTGAAACAAAAGCAGATGAACCCACAACCCACATAAGATTGGCTCAAGGGAGCTAGTGCTACCTTGAGCTAATCAAGTATATATAGTGCCTTTAGAAACGCCTGACTTAAACAGGAGAAGGGGTAAAACTATTAAATCGTAAGCTTTTTACTGGTGATTCAAAGCTGCTTTGCTCATAACTGGCTAAAAACAATTCTTCAGCAGCATTGGAAGCATTTTCATTAAAGAAATTCTGGCCCTTTTCTTCTGTTGAAGATGCGCTCCTTGAAAACAAACCAGAGGAACTTACCGCAGACATAGTCGAATTTTGAATGGGCATTTGAGATAGATGGGGCAATTTGGTAGCCATTGAATGATCATTACCATATTTATTTTCATCACTGGGTGTAATTTTTTTAAATAATTCTATGTGATCTTGAAGTTCTGTTACTAGACTGGTCGTCGCTTCATTCCAGAGTTGTTTAACGCCACCTGATATATCTCGCTCTTCAATGATGATGTCAGGGGGAAGGAACTGATGTGGCAAAAATGCTTGGTAAGCCAATAACCCCGATAATATCCACTTCATGGTATCTAGCCTTGGAGTAAAGTCACCGCTTTTATTATTGATAATTTTAAGACAGTACTGGCCACGTTTTTCTCGCTCTAGTATAATATTTCCAGCAGCCAAACATCGAGCCAAAGATTTATTTTCAGAAACCATTTTATAATGCTCTGGAATGAAAGCACTGGGCCTTCCCTCAAAAGCAAAGTATATTTGTTTATCTAAAGTGACTACATATCGTAAACTAGATTTTGATACAGAAGGATGAGAAGTTGGAAGCAATTGGAGTAGTTGATTAAGATTGCATAATGAATAAATAACATGCTCTGATTTTCTATTTTTAGACACAGTGCTGGCAGATAATTTTTCTGTGCTCCTTTGAAATGAAGTTTGCACACAAATCTGTATTGATGAAAATGGTGGACGAACTTTTTTTACATCACGACCTGAAACAAAACCTGGCCTAAGATCGGCTTCATCAAAAGTTGGTTTCAAATCTTCAATATCAAATTCTGGCTTTTCAAGATTCATAGGTGAGTTAGACAACTTTTTTAGTGGCGATTCAGGAAATGCACCTTGGTTGGTTGTTACCTTAAATCTAACGGCTGAATTGTTTAAAAGCCTCTTTTTCATGACATTCCTAATTTGAGTTTAAAGTAAATTGATTGGTGTTTTTAATTTTCCACAGTAACTAATCAGAGTTTGTAAACAATGAATTGTAAACTCATGCTTATGCTAGGATTTATTCAATTGTACTTGCCCCTTTATCAATTTTTCAAAAATTGCATAACCTTGAAGCGTACATTGAGCTTTTTAAGAACCACATTAAAATTAAATGAGCATATTACTGTTTTATAATGAAGATGTAAATATTGTAATGTATTAAATTTTGACATAGAGATAGAATAAAAACAGTAACTGTTTCATTTAACTGAGGATAATGAATATTTTTTTTTTGAATACTACCATTCTGGTGCTATAAAAAAAATGCTGTTTTTTTATAAATTCTTATTTACTCTGTATATATCCTATGTAATCCCTAAATGATATGTAGGACTCCTGAGTCTAACAAATGTCCTGCTGAAAAATTAAAAGCACTCACTCTTTATGTATTCACTCTAAAATACATGTATAACCTGAGAGCTATGGGAAGGCTCTACCTAGGTAGAGCCTGTTCTAAGTGACAGTAGATATCAGCGCTATTCTGAGGCTAACTTCCTACGCTGCAGGCCAAGGAAGGTCGAAGACCGAGGCCTGTAGTCCCTGGTAGCCTTAGGGCCGGATGTTTTGCCGAAGGCAAAATATAAGGCATACGACAAGGCGTCAGTCATTGGGGAGCGCAG
>JACCWN010000061.1 GCA_013697625.1 Legionella sp. | reverse complement strand
TTGAAGATAAAAACTCATTTAAATCACTTTGCTATTAAGTACAAATTAATTGTTAGAGCCAACCAGATTGCCTGGCAGGAGCTTAAAAATATGGCCGCCTAATTCTTCAGTGTGCGTAACATGAGTTATCATTGACAATAGAAAATTGTTGCCTAATTTCAACTAAATGTGGTTGAAGTTTTGTTTGAATATTTTCAGAAAATTCGATCACAATCTCATCTAACATGTCCTGATTATAGGGTGCAAATGGTACTATTTGCTTGGTTATACTACTCGTTTTTGCAAACATTATTGCCTCCAAACTGCAAAACACTTTTAAATCCAATGAATTAAAGTATAAATCTTATAGGGTTATAAAAATAAGATATAATTGTACCACACTGGAAGATAATTCATCAAAACTATGATAAGATTTTTTCTATTTTTTACTAATAACCTTTTCTAGGAGTATCAAGACTGTTCCGGGTTATTAAAAACAATCCCATATTGGCACATGTAATTCATTGAATTTGAATGATATTAAAGATTTTAAGCTAAATAGATTTTGGTTATTGCTATACGAGAATGGCCAAGTTCGAGGCTTATTATTTCTCGTGCTCTACGATCCCATTCTCGCTCCATACCTTTAAGTTGCCTTGAAGATTTACCACCATCTATCGGGCAAATAAGGCCCTTGCTTTTGGGGTCAAATTGTTGAGTTAATTCGGTATATCTTCTTTGAGCATAGGCATGACGCAAGCCATGGCACTTACTTAATCCCAGTAATTTAATTTGCTTTTGATAACGACTAAGATGTTGTTTATAAGTTTTGTCGCTAGGGATTAATGATTGACCGGTAGGTATTTGTTGTATTGCTTTTGAAAGCCATTGGCGATGAGATTCGTTTGTAATAGTTAATGTTCTTCCTATTCCCCCTTTAGTCCAACTGGGTTTAATTTTGAGACAATTGCCTTGCCATGCTTCACTGATTATCAATTTAAGGGATTCTTCGCGGCGTAAGCCAAATAATGCTTGTGCTTCGAGTGATAGGCGAATTGATGGATCTGAGCATTGACTAAAGTTAGTTTGATGAATGGCTTTGTTATAAGTTGGTGCATAACTACGATGGTTTATTTGATAGCTATCATTTCCGGATTTAACAAGCTGTGGTTTACCAAGTAAAACACCCACTTTGCGTAATTTTGCCATGTAATTTTTAATGGTGCCGGTGTTTTTACCTTGAGCTTTCCAGAGCTCAACCAAGGTATAAATGTGTTTTGGCTTTAAACCATTAATATATCCCACTTGATATCCAAGCTCATGTAAATCTTTAATACACCGATTCAACATGTGACGCATGTCTGCTTTGCTAGCAAAAGAATATCCTTTTATGTTTTTGACGCATTCATTGATGGAGTATTGAGCGCTTTTTAGTTTTGATTTACTCATGGAGGTATGTCCATAAGGTATTGCGAGATTTAATACCCATTTCATCTCGGATAATCCAATCCGTTTGATAATTACCTAGAACAGGGAGAAGTTCCTTTTTTAATAGTCTTGCATAGAGATATCGGTAAGTTTTGTTTGTGGGCAAATTCATTGTACTTAATGCGATGCGCCATTGTGTGAGGATATCTGCATAGTCATGAATTTGAAGTAGGCATTGGCTGCCTTGGGTATAATAAGTTAATTCAGAAATAACAACGGATTGATTTTTATTGCGTAAAGGGACTGTTCTATCAGCTGAATTAAAAGCGATATCCCGTGTAATCCATAGCATTTCATCTCTTGTATGAACACCAGGAATTAAATGAATGGCTTCGCTAAAGGTCAAACCAAACTGTGTTTGCATTCCCATAATCATTTTTGCAATGGGTTGGGTGATTTTAGTCCAGATATCCGGTTGGATTTTTTGTAATTTTTTAGGGTTACGTTGACGGGAGATTCCAAGGCTTTTATTGTCTATATTAGGTAGTGGACAATCAATGCTTTGCAAAAATCGTCTGATGGTTGTCATGTAGTCCATTATTGTTGCGGGCTTTACCTTATTTTTCTGCCAGAACTCAATCAATTTTTCTATATGGTATTTTTTTAGAAAATGCCAGGCATGAGGAACATCCCCAATTAAAAATAAATCATCAATCAGTTTATGAATGATAAACGCACTCTGTTTCTTATCCTTGAAGCTGCCCCGATTATCCATTTTTAAATATCGGTTGGCAGTCTGTCTCAAAGACTGTTTACGCATGTTTCCTTCTCTAAAAAATACTTGCCCTGACTTTGGTTTAGTGTTGGTCGAGCGGTTCACTCAAAAAGTGATACCAGGCCTAGGCCACAAGGCTCTATTTGGGGGCAAATCAATCGTTATAAGGCAAACGATTTAGCCGGGGTACAGCGGTTTTTATTGGTGATTTTCTCCTTTTATTTTAATAAGTGGATGACAAAGCAAGCAAGGCTTTGCCGGATTCTTGGTCATTAAAGAAATGTTGATGACAGTAAGTGAGACTTACGCTGCTAAAAATGCAGATTATCCATGAGGGCTTCCCGACTTAAACGTCTCCAGCCACAGGTTAGGGAAGGAAGGTGGCTTAGCACAAGACCATCAAGGTTTCGCCTGTGCTTCCCAGGCTCATCAGTTGTGCTTGAGTAAAAATTATCAAATTGGTGGTTGCCAGGCAAGGGGTTTTATCAGTATATTTTGTCCTGTCGGATACTGCCCGACAGGACAAATGAGTTTAATGTGTTGATTTTACATTATAAAATCAATGTTTGTGTTCTGCGTCACTGCGGATAATCCCCAGTGACGCATTAATCATTTTCTTTACTTATGAAACTTACTTTATTAATCTCAGGGTAGTCCCTAATTTCAAATAAACGAGATTTGTCATGCGATACATTATATACGTTGCTTTGCCTTTAATTTTCGTTTTTTTAGGGAGCTTATTTATGTTAAATATTCCTTTTGATATATTTTTAAAACCACTTTCAAACAATAGTAATATAGTCCTTATAATATTGCTTATACTTGCAGCACTGTTTCCTAAGAAAATAATGTATGGATTGAAGCAAATCAATCCTTATTCGTGGCTTATTATTATCTTCTATTTATTAGGAACTTTAGTAATGGAATATAAAACTTATTCCTACAGTTTTCCTTTTACAGGGATTTTATTAACAAGCCCTTTAATAGTAACCTTTATTTATTTTTCTCAAAAAAACTATAAATTACTCTTAAAGAATGGATTATTATCAAAAAAAGATGGGTTTAAAATTGATTTACTTCTAATGAGCACAGCATTTTTATTATCAGGGTGCGTCTTATTAATTGTACAATTAAATAACAGTGATTTTAGATCGATCTGGCCATTATATCTTTTTTTTATAAGTTTTTATGGGTTTGTTTTTTCATTCCTTTACGCACTAATTGGTTATTTGTTTAATACAAATCATAAAAAATATACATTATTTTTGTCATCAATAGTCATTTTAGTTTATAGTTCAATGCCATTATTTCCAAAAAATGGTTGGGTTTTTAATATTAGTAACGTTGAACCCTTTTATGTGCTTTCAATTCTTTTGCTATCGCTTCATTTGCTTGTGGGGTTATCCCATATTATTAAAAGAAAATTATCAGTCTCTTAATACGACCATCGTTGCCTTGGATTCGTTGAGCTTTTGCCCCCTAATTCATTGGAATTTCTTTTTAACGTCTAAAATATCTGATTTACTAGTCATCGCATGATAGGTGTCCAAATCTTGATTAGCATTAGCCTCAAAAAGTTTTGCTTTATACTTTTTTAAAGTTTCCTCAGTAAATAATTTAATGGCTTCAACTGATGCGGGATTTCCTATATTTATAAAGTTTTTATTTATCATATAAAAGAACATACTGTTTAAGTCTGGGTTATCTTTATTTTTTAAATCTTGGATAATTTCTGGGATGAAAGTTGTTTCTAACCCTGAAGATTTCTTTGCCAGTTCCATTTTTAACCCTAACAATGATTTAGAATGGATCCCTTTTAAATGTCTTTTTATATCAGGCATATTTGCTTTGATAGCCCATTCATCATGAAAATCAATATAACCACGTACAATATTCTCACTTACTTCTTTATTCATGCTATTTTTTAGGGTTGCTTGGAAAAATAATTTTATTGTTTCATATTCCGCAGAATTACTTACTTTTTCCCAATGAGATTGATAGTAATACATTATGCCAATAATTAAATGATTTTGAACTTCTTTATTTGGGATTTTCCCATATAATTCAATCATTTTAGTTAACGTATCACCCTCTTTCGCTAAAGCTCTTCTATCGATAAATCCATTACGCCAAATTGTTGACACATCCTCATTACTGATTAATTCCCACTCTTTCTCAATGTGGGACATAGAAGTATTCTCTTCGCTAGGACTAGCAATTATAGAAAATTCTTCAAAAGTCATTTTTTTGATGTCGTCAGAGGATAATGCAATGAACTTTTGATCTATTTGAGACAATTCTGGTGTAACTTTTTCGGTTTGAAATAAATCAATATTTGCATAAGGGTAAGTCATAAATGCATTATATGGTAATTTAATTACATTATTAATTATTGCATAAGAGCCTGCTTTTGAAGCAATATAACCTACAAAGGTATCACACCTAAACATTCCGCATTGGGTGGGAATAGGTCTCTGCGTAGGCCCATCAAAGAAACCTTGACCTGTAATCCACACAGTAAATGGTGTGTATTTTGGACACCAAAATGATTGATGTTTTGCTTCTACGAGAGAATCATAAACATTTGACTTACTCGAAACTATACCCCACCTACTCCCCCAGTATCTAGTTGCCTGTTTAAAATCTTTCACTGTCCCAAAAACTATTGCTGGTGTTTGTGGTTCTGCTTCTATTGTTATATTTGTTGGTAAAAATACGTCGTTACCTGTTCCCAGGGCTAAATGACCGATTTTACCAATACCAGGTACATCCATGTCTCGACCTAGGACATCTCCTGAAGAAGTAATTCTAGCGTTTGAATTACTTGTGCAAAGATAAGTTAAAGCAATTGCAGGAATAATTAGTTTTGATTTCATAAGCTCTTTTTAGTTTTTATTGTGAACCTAGATGTTGTTTTACAGATAAATAAGTCTATTAGCAATAATAAAAATCGTATTAGTGTACTTTACAAGGGCTAATCGCTACCCCTAAATTGGTAAGGGCCCATTTTTTTACTTTTGATTTTAATAGAGCCATCAGTTTATGGCTCTATTAAGTTTGAACATAGCAATGAAGGCGAATGGCTTACTTCTCTTATTCATCGATTTTATTTTGGTTGATTTTATGAATAATGCGATCTATTTTATAAGAATATAACTTTGAATTTAAAGATAATGGTATCCTTATCTTATAAAGCTCCCCACCATTCACCAAAACAAAAGCCTGACCTTTAGGTAATGAAATAATATCATTAACATCAATCATGGGTACCGAAGACGTCTGTACCCTATCTTCATTAGTCGTATTAAAATAAACTCCATCCTCTCCATGTGGTGTATCATTAACCATTGATACTTGAGTATGGTCAACCACACCCACCTGAGGTAGTACTTTAACAAGCAAATTTGCGGTTTCTTCATTTTTTACTCTTAGCATAATCAGGGTATTAAAATTACCCTCTGTAACCTCAGCCTTGGCTTTCGAACCGAGTGCTACCTCCATATCCTGAATAGTTTGAGCATAGGCTGTGACTTGGAATCCAGCACCACCGGCTTTATTAAGAATTTTTACAAATGAATCCTGAATAATTTCTGATAACTCGTCACAATGCAGATTTAAACGATAATTGGTGTTACTTTCTTTATAAATTTTCCCCGCTGTTGATACCAGATCTGACAAAAAAGCCTTGCCTACAGCTTGGGCTATATTGGGGTTAGTCAGGCTGTCAAGTCCAATGTAGATTACTTTTTTCTCTTTAATAGCAGCCATCAGCTCAATTTCATTTTGGCTTTGGGTAAATGAAAAAATACTTGAGGCGTTGCTCTTATTGATTTCTGATAACACAGGGCCGACGCTGGCTGTGATTTTGTCGTAGTAGTGTTTATCCATAATGGCTGCATCATAGAGATCAATTAGGATTTGATCGTGCAGACTTTCTACATTACCGGCTGTTATGGTTTTGTTGATGTGCTGTTTTATGTACTCAATAACTGCTTTAGTTCTATCCATAGGGGTCGCATTTTTGTTTTTGCGACTGTTGCGCTCTTCAAACTGTGACAGTATTGACGTTATTCGTTCATGATAATGTGGATAGTGTGTGGGCATAATAAAGTCTGCGTAGACCATAAGGAGTTGATCAAGACGGCTGATATAAAAGGCTATTGATTTATAGGTGATGGATTGTTTCATTTCTTCTAGACAAATGGCGACAATGTTGACGTATTTCCATGCAAAGGCTGCAAATTGTTTGCCTTCACCTTCTGCAGCAATGGCATCGGTTATACGGGTGGGAACTTCACTGACTTGATCGTAGTTTTTTAGCGGGTTGTAGTGAGCGGATAAGTCTGGAAAGCCTAAGTGAACTATACGAAAGTCACTTAGACGGTTAGATGCTTCACAAGCTGCATACATGTCACGAACCAAATCCAAATCCCCTTTAGGATCGACTACAATCACGGCATCTCCATTTCTGATGTCTTGATTAATTAGAATACTGGCTAATCTTGTTTTTCCTACACGGGTAGTCCCTACTACCAGGGTATGGCCTACACGAACATCCTGTGGAATGTAAACGGGGGCGTCTTTTTCTCCTAGTCCGTGTAGAAAAGGACTGCCCCCAACTGGAGGATCTGGTCTAAAAGGATTTAGCTTTGATGGGCTGCTCAAGCGTTTTGCCAAGTTTGATTTTTCGTGATTTTGACAAAACTGTCTAACCGCTTGATAGCATTTTCCTCGCTGCATAAAGGCTTCATTTTTAATTTGCTTGATTTGATGTAGGCGTTGAGTATGGTGGGGTAACCAACGAAAGCCTTTGCCAAGAAAGAGCCACTTTTGTGAAATAGGTACTTGAGTTGTGGACAAAGCATAGTAAGGCATGGCAATTAAACGCCTATGGTAATTTTTGATTTTAAATGCTTGATATCCTCGGACGAAACTTAAGATCATCAGACTGAATCCTGCATAATAGCCCATGCTTTGAGTCAGTAAAAATATATGGGGTTGATTGGCGGCAAGTAGTGCCAGAGCAGCGCAAGTGATGCTGGTATAAATTTCTGTAGGTTCGCGAAGCAGGTTTTCAACCGGGTAATGATTCATGATTGTCTCAACCAAAACAGGATTTCAAAAAAGAATAAAGTTGCCAGTAAATACCATTTTGCATTCAAGGCGAAATGGAGTTGCTCTTCCGTTATATGGTTATGACTTTTTTGGACCAAAAAAGAGATAATTCGAGACCAGAAGCAATAGAGAGCTAGGTAAAAAACCCCGTGGCCCAACATAAATCCAGTCTGATGGAAATGAAAGAATTCATTAGCTTGAGTTAATTGAGGGTTCAATTGTACCAATTGTGGTATCAGCAGTAAAAACAGTACTGCTGGCAGAATATATTTTGTTAGGACTATAATGCTTGCACGAAGGTACTTATTTAACATGGACATTCCTCATGATTAGGAAAATAAAAAATCGTAAACCCTTGGCCTTTAGAACATTAAAAGTTCTTTGGAAAGTGTTTGTTTTAGCTTTACAGGTGGTTGCCTCCTTTGCTTCGGAGGAACGCCCTAAAGACCGTTATACTGCCGCAAAAGCGCAGCAACTTTATGAAGATGGAGCTATTAGCGGTACTGAATTTGCCAGGCATATTCATGGTGATGATTAGTTCACCTGATTTTTCCTACACTGGCAATTTTTGCAGCTTGTTTTATTGTGTCGGATGCGGAATTAGCAACCTTGTCACTCTGTTGACTGGCATCAGTCACAAAAGACCCTAATGCGGCACCAGCCTCACCGCCAAAATGGCTGGACAGCCTCAATAGCAACATTGGAGCAATAAAATAAAACAATACTGCCATATTTCTCATGGCAGAAATCGCATCATTTTGCCCTAAAGGATCCAGCACACTGCGCTCAACGAATCCCACCAAATGCCAGAGGTATTGCAGAAAAATCGCCATGATGAATAAGCCGCAAATACTGCCTAAAGCTTTAGGGTTATAACCACTTAAAGCCAAAACAATGGGCGTAATGATTATGAGAAAAAAATACAAAAAGGCTTGCATGACAGGAAGTGTTTGCATGATGGCTTCGCGCTTTAAAGGAGTGGATGTCCATGATTTAGTCCATTGTCCGATATTCACCAGTCCATGGGAGATGGCACCGCCAAAAGCATCATTGGTGTTGTTCATAAGATTTTTAACACTGTTTGCCTGCATATCGCCGCTGTCATTAAGCAGCATTTTGGCAATATAATCTTCAGAACTAAGCTGTGAGCCCCAGGCTTTGGGATGGTTATTTTTAAAAGTACGTACTCTTTCTAAAATAGCAGAGTAGCTGAGATGATTGTCAAAGACACTGGCATTATTGGCTACTTGTACTAAATCTGATTGTAGTTTTTTCCACCATTGATTGCAGGTGGGGTAGCCTTGTTCTGGTAAATGTTTGGGATCAATATCGCCACGTTCAGCAGCTTTTTCTAAATTCTTATTGGGTGCTTCATTAAAGGTGAAACCGGGTACGGGACTTCTTGCATAAATTTTATCATAATACAGGGTTTGATAGACTTTAGAACCTACCCATTTCAAATCTTCTTCACCGCCGTATTTCTTGAGAATGTCTTTAACTTTTGCTTTATCATGGGCTTCATATTGGTAGCTGTTGCGAGCTTCAAGAAAACATTGCCTGTGAAAATTCAAAGCCTGTTCGCGTACATCGGCTGGCAGATAAGTAGAAATTAAATCTCCCTCAATAGCCTGTAGACTGTCGGTGCACCCAGTGACTTTCATTAGCCCATAAGTAATACCAGACATGTAGTTTTGTAAAATGGCAAAGCCTATGGGCATTTTTACATTGAGCGTTAACACATCAGCGAAGGCTTCATCATCCTAAATTCCCCAAGAATTAGGCACTAGGATCGCCTCAGGTTGAAGGTCGGTTAATTCAAAGATTTTCTTATGAATTTTTGTTTTTTCCTGAACGATAATTTTATTATCGTAGACCTTACA
>JACCWN010000156.1 GCA_013697625.1 Legionella sp. | reverse complement strand
ATAATTTCCTCAATAAAAACATAGTCTTGCTTATAAAATGTCAAAAGTTTCTGCCTTATCTATTAAACAATTACAAGAAGAAAATGCAAAGCTTTTGGCATTAATTGCACAAAAAGACAATACCATTGAAAACCTTCAACACCAACTTCATTTATTTAGAACTGCACGTTTTGGCAGGAAAAGTGAAAAAGACGTGGTCAGTGAGCAATTGGCCCTGCAATTTGATGAAGCAGTTCCTGCTGCAGAAGAGCCAATCAAACCAGAACTTCAAACCATAACCTATATTCGAAACAAAAAAAGAACGGGCCGAAAAGCACTGCCTAAATCCCTACCCTATATTGAAAAAGTGTATGATTTAACCCATGAAGAAAAACAATGCCCCTGTGGTTGTGAGTTAACATTATTTCCTGCTAGCTTAAGGATTTATAGCACCTTTCACCTGCCTTAGCTAAACATTGAAACGAAAATGCATAACATCACCATCGCATACTATGTATTCTTTGCCTTCGAGCCGTAATTTACCAGCTTCTTTAGCGCCCTGTTCACCTTTATATTGGATAAAGGCCTCATAGGCAATGACTTCTGCACGAATAAAGCCTCTTTCAAAATCTGTGTGAATAACGCCGGCAGCTTGTGGGGCGGTGGCTCCTTTGAGGTAGGTCCAAGCCCGCACTTCTTGTACGCCAGCTGTAAAATAGGTTTGCAAGCCTAAAAGTTCATAACCTGCTCGAATTACTTTATGCAAGCCTGGCTCGATTAAGCCCAAGTCTGCCATGAATTCTTTGCGATCCTCCTCATCTAATTCCACCAACTCTGCTTCAGTTGCCGCAGAAAGAGCCACAATACTGGCTTTTTCTGCCGCTGCCAGCGCTTGAACTTTTTCAAGTAAGGGGTTATTTTCATAGCCATTGTCATCTACATTGGCGATGTATAAAACCGGTTTGGCTGTTAATAAAAATAGGCGACGGCTTATTAATTCTTCTTCAAGCGTCAGTGGTAAAGAGCGAACTGGGTGTCCTATATCTAAATGTGCTTTGATTTTTTCAAAGGTTTTCATTTCTAAAACAGCCTCTTTATTTCCACCACGACTGGCTTTGGCAGCTTTAAGCATGGCCTTTTCCATTGTATCCATATCAGCTAAGGCAAGTTCAGTATTGATGACTTCAATATCGCTTAGTGGATCAATTTTTTGTTCAACGTGGATGATGTCAGGATTTTCAAAACAACGAACCACATGAGCCAGTGCATCCATTTCTCGAATATTTGCTAGAAATTGGTTGCCCAAGCCTTCGCCACTTGCAGCCCCGCGGACCAAGCCTGCAATATCTACAATTTGAATGGTGGTAGGAACCACACGTTGAGGGTGAACCAAGTCACTTAGGGCCTCAAGCCTTGGATCTGGCACAGTCACAATGCCTACATTGGGCTCGATGGTGCAAAAAGGGTAGTTAGAAGCCTCAATGCCCGCTTTGGTCAAAGCATTAAATAAAGTCGATTTACCTACATTGGGCAAACCAACGATGCCACATTTAAATCCCATGAGTAAAATACCTTTTTGTTATAAAGCGTTTAATTGATTCATCGCAGCAGGCAGGCCATCCTTTAACAGTAAGGGCATGGCCGCTATGGCTCGAGCTATGGCTTCATCTATTTGTTGTGTATCATGCAGAGAAGGTTTACCTAATACATAGTCATGTACCAAATCCCTATGTCCAGGATGACCGATCCCAATGCGCAAACGGTTAAATAAAGGGCTGCCCAATGAAGTTGTGATGTCTCTTAACCCGTTGTGACCACCATGACCACCTCCGATTTTAAGTCGTGCACAACCCACAGGTAAGTCTAATTCATCGTGCGCTACCAGTATTTCCTCGGGTAAAATGCCATAAAATTGACTTACTGCTCTGAGGGCTTGTCCGCTGTGATTCATAAAAGTGGTAGGTAAAGCTAATCTGCAAATTTGTTGACCCAACTCCAAATTACCAAGTTGTGCTTGCATTTTTCTATCTAGTTTAAATGCGCTATGGTAGCCCTGAGCTAAGGCACTGACAAACCAAGCACCGGCATTGTGTCGGGTTTTTTCATAATCTAAACCTGGATTACGTAAACCAATAATGAGTTTAATGGCCATAGTCTAATCCATAAGGTCCCTTTCTCTGTGAGAAAAGGGACAGTAAATAGGACTGGAGAATCAGTCTTCTTGTATATCTTTTTCTTCAATTGCAGGCACAGCATCGGCTGCAACAGCAGTGTCTTCGATATCTTCAAGGGCACCCTTATGCGAATGAATACTTACAACAGGCGCATCATGGGTTTCGTCTTTTAGCTCAACAGCCAAGCTCACATCTTTAGGCAGCTTAATTTGTGATAGGTGAATCGCTTCATTCAAACCGACATTTAACATATCTACTTCGATGAATTCAGGTAGGTTTTTTGCTTTACAACGAATCTCTATTTGAGTCATTGTGTGGCTTATCATGCCACCTGCTTTGACGCCTTTGGCCTCTTCTTCATGAATAAAATGAAGGGGTACCAATTTGACAAGTACATCTTGAGCTGAAACACGTTGTAAATCCAGGTGCATAAGCGTGGGCTTGTAAGGGTGACGTTGTAATGCTTTTAAAATCACATGTTCAACTTTACCATCGACCTTGATGTCAAAAACACTGGAATAAATACTTTCGGTTTCAAGTGCTTTAACCAGTTTATTTTGCAACACATGGATTGCAATTGGGTCTGAATTCCCGCCATAAATAATACCGGGTACTTTGTTTTCAAGACGACGTAGGCGGCGGCTCGCACCCTTCCCCATATCCGTACGTACTTGAGCTTCTAAAAGAACAGTTGTCATGATACACTCCAATAATTGAAAAATCCCCAGCCGAATCCGCGACCAGATTTAGCCCCGAAAATAGTTATAGTCGGAAAAGGGGTGTTGAAGTATACTATAGACCTGCGAAACTTCAAAATGCTATTTTTTGGTCTAATATCACCCTCACCTTAGCTGGTATGTTGAAAGTATCTTGGGTATAATTTAAAACAAACTTGAAGTCCTAAGCATAATTTAATACAATATGCCACTTTGTGCAATTATAATAGCCAATCATATGGCGAGTTGGAGAAATGTATGTACGCGGTAATTAAAACTGGCGGTAAACAATATACCGTAAAAGAAGGTGATGTATTAAAGGTTGAGCTTCTTCCAGAAGACGCTGGCAAGGAACTACAATTTTCAGAAGTGCTTTTATTAGCCGATGGAGATACTATTATCTGCGGTACGCCTTTTATTGCCAATGCAATGGTGAAGGCTGAAGTGATGGATCATGGTCGTCACAAAAAAATTAAAATCATCAAATTTCGTCGTCGTAAACACCATATGAAGCAAATGGGACACAGACAATATTATTCGCAAATCAAAATCACTGCGATCAGCAAGTAAGAGGGTATAGCAATGGCTCATAAAAAAGCAGGCGGTAGTACACGTAATGGACGCGACTCAAATCCTAAATTTTTAGGTGTGAAGCGATACGGCGGACAATATGTAAATGCCGGTGAAATCATCGTCAGACAAAGAGGCACACCAGTTCATGCTGGTCCTGGCGTTGGATGTGGTCGTGATCATACTTTATTTGCATTGGTCGAAGGTACTGTTCAATTCATCGTCAAAGGCAAAAAAAATCGTCAATACGTTTCAGTAAATGCAGTACAAATTGATGTTGAAACGCAAGCCCAAGCAGTTGCCAATTAAGGGCTATAGACCGTCATGAGATTTGTAGATGAAGCTATCATCAAGGTAGACGCTGGCAATGGTGGAAATGGATGTCTTAGTTTTAGGCGTGAAAAATTCATTCCCCTAGGCGGTCCTGATGGTGGCGATGGCGGTGATGGTGGCAGCATCTATCTAGAAGCTTCAGAAGATTTAAATACTTTGGTTGATTTTCGGTACATGCGTCACTACAAGGCTGAAAGTGGTAAACAAGGTATGGGTTCTAATTGCACTGGTAAAAAGGGCGACGATCTTACCTTAAAAGTACCCATAGGCACCATGGTTTATGACATAGACAGTGGAGAATTACTCTGTGATGTGAACAAAACCGGTGAAAAAGTATTGATAGCACAAGGTGGCTTTCATGGCCTTGGCAACACGCGGTATAAAAGCAGTGTAAATCGCTCTCCACGCCAAACAAGCGCTGGTAGCCCTGGTGAATCCAGACATTTACGTTTGGAGCTGCGAGTTTTAGCTGATGTTGGTTTATTAGGTCTGCCCAATGCTGGTAAATCAACACTGATTCGTGCTGTTTCAAGTTCTAAAGCCAAAGTAGCTGATTATCCTTTTACCACTTTACATCCTGGATTAGGCGTTGTGGACGTTTCCGCCCACAAAAGTTTTGTCATGGCTGATATTCCTGGCCTTATAGAGGGGGCTGCCTCAGGTGCTGGACTTGGCCATCGATTTCTAAAACACCTTTCTCGGACCTGCCTGTTGTTGCATATTGTTGATATTGCGCCTTTAGATGAATCCGACCCCATACATTCTGCCAAGGCTATCATCCAAGAGCTTGCCGAATATAATATTGAACTGTTAGACAAGCCAAGGTATTTGGTTCTCAATAAAATTGATATGATTCCCGATGAAGCCCTTCTTCAAGAACGAATACAAGCCATTGTCAAAGGATTGGATTGGAAAGGGAAAGTATTCACTATCTCAGCCATTAAAAAGGAAGGTACTCAGCAATTATGTTTTGCATTGATGCAATTGATTGATGAGATGAAAGAGTCTAAAGCATAACCATTCAGCGGCGTAATTTACAACCAATGGGCTACGATAAGGCAACTTGTGAGTTTCCATACCCTCTTTACCCCCAGCAGCAAACTCTATAATCACATCGGTAAATCCTGCAGACTTTTGGCACCAATATTCATCTAATCCTTTCAAATGGAAATGAAATTGTGTCTTTCTAACATCATGAAAAAGAACGAACTCTTTTGTTGCTGGTCTGCTTAATAAGGTTTGCAAGAGTCCACCGGTAGCTTCGTCTATAATTGTAATAGATTGTTTCATAGAGACAATTAGATCAAGTAATTGTTCAGAAGCTTTTTTTGAGCCTGTTGTAATACAATGTGGGTGCAATATGGGATCAATGATTGCCTTTACAGCGGGAATCAATGTTGGTTTACAGCGAACTTTAAATTCAATATAGGGCTCTTCTAGTCTATATCCTGTTTGGCAATCAAGGGGCGCTAAGGCTTTTTCTAGCACTGCGGCAATTTCACCTTCGCTCAATCCAAAAATACGCCACTTTATGATCTCTTTCTGACTACGTGTAACTTGCGATAACAGTGGAAGTGCGTAGTCACTGAACATAGGCAAGCATTCACGTGGCGGACCTGGTAGTAAAATATATGACTTATGCTTCCACTGATAATAACATCCTACAGCCGTTCCCTGAGGATTTGGTAATAAAATTGCCGTGGCTGGAAACAAACATTGTTGAAAATGTCCTGGATTCATGTTGATTTGGGCTTTGGCAAGTCTTTTTTGTACCTCTTCTAAGGCATAGGTATGCTGTATCAAGGGGTCATCGGTCCATTTACTCAAAGCAAAACGGGTTATATCGTCTGTGGTAGGCCCAAGCCCTCCTATGATGATAAGAATATCATGGGCTTGAGTTAAAAATTGCAAACAGGTATATATGTCGCCTTCTTTGTCTGGACATGACATATGAAGTCCTAGAGGTAAGCCTTCTGAGCTCAAAATATGTGCTATTTCACGACCATTGGTGTTTAAGGTATCACCATGAATTATTTCATCACCGGTGGCTAAAATGGCAATCGCCATAGTAATATTCCCTATTATTTAGACAATAAGTTTAAGATTGTTACAAGAAGTCAGTAGTTTAAAGGGCTCTTGTAATCACACTTTGTGATGCACAAGAGTATATAGTAGAATGTTATCAAAATGTAGTTCGGAGAAACCGTGGAATTTACTAGCCGTTATGTAGCACATGTGCCCGATGCCGATGGGTTTATTCAATATTCAGAAGAAGATAAAAAAGTATGGTCTATTTTATTTAATAGGCAAATGAAATTGCTCCCGGGTAGAGCCTGTGAGGCATTTTTAAGCGGACTAAAAGACCTTAGGATCTGTGCGAATGAAATTCCACAGCTTCCTCAACTTGGTCAAATATTGCAAGAAAAAACTGAATGGCAACTTGCCCCTGTGGTCGCACTGATTTCGCACAGAAAATTTTTTGAATTGTTAGCAAATAAGCAATTTCCAGTAGCCACTTTCATTCGTAGTGAAGAAGAGCTCAATTATGTAAAAGAGCCTGATATTTTTCATGAAATTTTTGGTCATTGTCCCTTGTTAACGAATCAGGTGTATGCTGATTTTATACATGACTATGCTTGCAAGGTTTTAACCTTCCCAGAATCTGATTGGCCTTTATTACAACGACTGTTTTGGTTTACAGTTGAATTTGGTTTAATCAATACTGAACAAGGAATAAGAGCCTACGGCGGAGGCATATTGTCTTCAATCGCTGAAACAGAATACAGCATTGAAAGCGACATTCCCTTGCGTGTGTTATTTGATCCTGTGGCAGTATTTCGCACCCCTTATCGTATTGATAATTTACAACCTATTTATTATGTTATAAAAGATTTTCCAACTTTGTTTAATTTTGTATTATCTGACATAGTAGCGCTGCTAAGCAGAGCCCGAAGGCTTGGGGAATTTCCGCCTTTTTTCCTTGCAGAGCCTGATAATCCCAATGTGCATATCAAGGCCTGTTAATATTAGAGCTTGAACAGCATTGTATGTATTGTAAATATGTGCAAGTATTGTTAACATCAAACCATACAGTTTGTTCATTAACTGTGTAAGCGGACCGCTTAATAGGTCAGCACCTCAAGGTTGAGCTTGGCACCAGGGTAAATTGAGCAGCACCCCTGACGATCGCTTTTCTTAACGATTAGGTCAAAGGAGCAACATGTGATTAAAGTATTGATTGTTGATGACCATGCCTTGGTTCGGATGGGCATTCGGCGATTACTTGAAGACATGACGGATGTAGAAGTTGTAGCGGATGCAGAAAGTGGGGAGCAGGCCTTGACCTTGGTCAAAGTGCTTTGTCCTGATGTCATTCTATTGGATATGAAAATGCCTGGAATAGATGGTTGGGAAGTCACACGCCGACTTAAAAAATCCAATCCTAACATCAAGATCATCGCCGTAACTGCCATGAGTTCAGATCCATTACCTATTCGTGTGTTGCAATTAGGAGCCATGGGATATCTGACAAAAGAATCAGGGGCCGAAGAGATGGCTGCGGCTATACGCAAAGTAGCCAAAGGTGAAAAATACCTCAGTGCTGAAATTGCACAAAAAATGGCTATTAACAGTTTACAAGAAGCAAAAAACTCTCCATTTGATATGTTGTCAGAACGCGAAATGCAAGTCATGCTGATGATAACCAGTGGTTTGAATGTTCAAGACATTACAGAGCGCCTGTTTTTAAGCAGTAAAACCATCAATGGTTACCGCTATCGTATGTTTGAAAAGTTAGGGATCAAAAACGATGTTGAGTTGACTTATTTAGCGATGAAGTATCGAATCATTGAACATCCTAGTCAGCTAACCTAATCCTTATCACCATGGAAATGATCCCTTTGTCCAATGAACTGGCTTTATTTCTGAGTCAACTGCCCAATGAGCCCGGCGTCTATCGTATGTTAAATGACGAAGGACAAGTATTATATGTGGGTAAAGCTTCAAACCTTAAAAAAAGGGTCAGTAGTTATTTCACCAAACAAATCAAAAGTTCCAAAACCCTGTCTTTAGTGAATCAGATCAAATCCGTTGAAGTATCAGTTACTCGAAGTGAAACGGAAGCCTTGTTATTAGAAAGTAATCTTATCAAATCTTTAAGACCAAAGTATAATGTGTTATTACGAGATGATAAATCGTATCCCTATATTCATATATCCAACCATCCTGAGTTCCCAAGCATTTCTATTTATAGAGGGAAAAAAAAACCAATAAAAGGCCATTATTTCGGACCTTACCCAAGTACTCAGGCGGTTAGAGAAACCATAACCATCATTCAAAAGGTATTTAAGATTCGAAATTGTAGCAATCCTTTTTTTAATTCTCGTTCACGCCCTTGCCTCCAATATCAAATAAAACGTTGCACAGCACCTTGTGTCGATTACATCAAAATTGCAGATTATAAACAAGATGTTGAAGATGCGATCCTTTTTTTACAAGGCAAATCCCAACACATATTAGATGAACTTACTCTAAGAATGGAGCAGGCAGTTAAAGCCCTTCATTTTGAAGAAGCAGGGATCTTACGAGACCAAATCAAATACTTGCGCCTCATTCAAGAACAACAAGGCATGTTACAATTGCAAGGTGAGGCAGATGCCATTGCTATAGAAGCACATCCTGGGTTTGCCTGTATCCAATGTGTAAGTATCCGAGATGGACAACTGTTAGCTTCTAATAATTTTTTCCCAGTGGTACCCCAATACACCTTTGAAGAGGGTTTAGACAGTGATTTATGGCAACAAACCTTTGAGGCCTTTATAGGCTTTTATTATTTGCAAACCCCCAGTCGCATTCCTTCTATTATACTTACAAATCATGTGTTATATGATCATGTGGCATTGGAAGCTGTATTGACTCAAGCGCGTGGCAAGCCTTGCAAAATTCAAATGAATCCACGTGGAACAAAAACAAGATGGATGGATTTTGCTGTAAACAATTTGCGAGTGTCGGTGACTGAATACTCGAGAAAACATGCGACCATGACTTCTCGTTATGAGGCCTTAGAGCAGTTTTTATCCTTATCTAAACCAATAGAGCGGATGGAATGTTTTGATATATCGCATACACAAGGCGCTGCTACCATTGCCTCCTGCGTTGTCTTTGACCAAAAAGGCCCTGCTAACAAAGAGTACAGACGTTTTAATATTGAAAATATTACTCCAGGTGATGACTATGCAGCAATGCAGCAGGCAATTACACGTCGGTTTAAGCGCTTGTTAGAGCTACAATCTTTACCCGATTTGCTCATCATTGATGGTGGTAAAGGCCAAGTAGGGGTTGCCCAAAAAAGTTTGGCCGCTCTAGGCATAGACATTGCCTTGCTAGGCATAGCAAAAGGACCTGGTCGAAAAGCAGGTTTAGAGACATTGATTATGGTTAATCCTATCCGAGAATTGATTTTGCCTGAAGATTCTCAAGCCTTGCATTTGTTGCAACAAATTCGTGATGAAGCACACCGTTTCGCAATCAGCGCTCATAGAAAAAAAAGGCAAAAAATTCAGTTAGACTCAAGTCTTGAGCAAATCGATGGGATTGGGCCCAGACGCAGAAAGGCTTTATTGAATCGTTTTGGCGGTTTACGTGATTTGGCTAAAGCCCCACTTGAGGAAATAGCAAAAGTACCAGGCATTAGTAAAGACCTTGCAAGGCGCATTCATCAACACTTTCATGGAGATTTATATAGTTGACCCATACATTTACATTTAAACAGCCGTTCATATAAAAAACCTCCAGAGTATTGATCAACCTACACCGTAATTATTCATTTTTGAGAGTTAAAATACCACGTCCATCCAAAGATATAAAACCACAGAATTTTAAAAAATAAATCCTAAAGTTATTTAGCCATTAGCCGACAAGAAACCTGTAGAGGAAAAAATAATGTTCATTTAAGCACAAATCTTGCATGTTATTTCACAAGATTAAGTTCGAGGAGTGGCACATGAACAAAACAGTGATACAAGTTGTATTCATGATGTCCGTGGTAACTGCAGCTCACAGTGCAAATTTTTATGGTAAGGGGCTTTGCAATTATCCGCAATACACTTGTTTAAAGATAACCAATGAGAGTTGGGAAAAGTTATTTCCTGATCCAGTCCAACGAGACTTGGTTCAACGTATTAATCGGACTTATAACAACCTTTGGGCAGGAAAAGAAATTGCCATTCCAAAAAATTTATCCAAATTAACCATCTATGATGTGGCCCCTTTTCCTCTGAAATTAGAGGGTGAAACGGAGAAACAAATCATCATTGATCAAGAAAAATTAGCTTGGGTAGCCTATGATGCTCAAGGCAATTTAGTCAAGTGGGGGCCTATTTCTTCAGGAAGAAATAAATGTAGTGACTCAAACCACGCTTGCTTAACTTTGACGGGGATCTTCAGAGTTTTTAGTAAAGAAAATAGTCATTGCAAATCAGCTATTTTCCCTATTGGTAAAGGAGGTGCAAATATGCCCTATTGTATGTATTTTCATAAGGGTTTTGCGCTACATGGATCAGATGACATGCCTGGCGAAAGAGCAAGTCATGGTTGCGTGCGTATATTTGTTCAAGATGCAAAATGGTTGAATGAAAATTTTGTAGAATTATCCAGCGAACGCAATAATTTCATGGGTACAAAAGTGACAGTACGTCCTCTAAACAGCAATGGGAGGGGATCATGAATAACATATTAAGAAGTTGCTTTGGTTTTGGTTTATCCATTTTTTTAACACAGGCTTGTTATGCAGCAAAACAACCCACTGTGCCTCAAAAAAAATTGCTTTTAACCGAGGAAAAGCTAAATAAGGAAGAAACCAGACCCCCGATTGGCTGTCAGCCTGTGGGCTATGACATGGGTTTAAAAGTTTTAAGTTTGTACCCTGGACAACAAAGTGCATTACAATCTTTATATTTTGTTTATAATCAATTGCATGAGAACGTAAATTTGTATCAAATGCGTGATAAATACAGTGAACTATCCACAAGGTATAATCATACCATTCGAGGCAAATCATGGGCCGCGGTCGCTACAGGTGAACCTACTGTACGCTTTATCTGTGCAATGGGTGAGGGAAAAAATGGTTATGGGAAAATTGTGGATTGTGCTCAATCACTAAAAGTATGCCAATATGTAAATGTAAAATTTGGCTTAAATAATAAGGGTAATTTTTGGATTGTTGATTCGAATACCAGAAACGGCGCCGTCAATGACGTGGTACATTATGGTGTAATACCTGGCGTTTAAAGTAGCATGGAAAGGAGACTTAAATGAAATCATTAGTACAATGGACGTACATATTACTTGCCGCGGCAAGCCCTACCTTGTTTGCACAAGATGATTTTCATGCTTATCGCTTAGGGCAGTATGCCAAAGCTGCAGCACCCCTACTTGCCAAAACTGGTACCAGCGCCATTGCAGATTATTATCTGGGTCGCATGTATTTGTATGGCTATGGCGAACTCAGAACCCCCAATGTTGCTATGCGCTACTTCAATAATTCCGCCCAAAAGGGTTATTTGCCATCCATTCTACTCATGGCTAAATACAGTTTATTCAAAGACAACAACCCTGAACTTGCAGCCCGCTGGTTTAAACAAGCTGCGACCAAGGGTGATGTTTCAGCACAAATGTATATGGCAGCAGCTTATTTGTACGGGGTTGGTGTAAAACCCAATGAAGATGTAGCAATGAAATATTATATTGATGCGGCAAAAAATGGCAATCCCATTGCCCAATATACATTGGCAGAACATTTTATAGACACTAAACACTCAGGCAATGCAAAACTAGGCGTCATATGGCTTAATAAATCCGCAGCTAATGGTAACCCGAAAGCCCAAACTAAGTTAGGGAATATGGCTATTAATGGCAAACTTGTTTCCAAAAATATTGCCCAAGGAGTTGATTTATTACACAAAGCTTCCCTACAAAATTACACCCCTGCCATGCTATGGTTGGGTGATTATGCTTTAACCCAAGGCCAGCATCAAATTGCCCTCAGTTGGTATAAAAAAGCTGGGGAAATGGGGGGAAAAGCAGCATTTCTTCACCTGGCTCAGGCTTATCTTAAAGAAAAATCGCCAATTTATAATGCTCAGGCCGGATATTTATGGACACTCAAAGCTGCTCAGAGTGATGTGCCCAATGCCAAAATAGAGTTATCAAAATTATACCAAAAAGGTTTAGGCGTAAGCGCCAATGCTGATTTTGCAAAACAGTGGGCGGTTATGGCAGCTCAAGATGGTAATAAAAATAAGCCACCCCTTGAATCAGCTGCTCTATGGTTAAGTAATGGTGTAACCAACCAATTAGCACAAACAGACTATCAACTGCATGGCATATTCAGTGCCTGGCATAATCCATCTGCACTGAAAGATAATATCTACAATCAGGCACCACAAATAGAGCTTTTTAAACGCGCTGATATTTTTAAGCCTGAGTTTGCTTTGATTGATCCCAATTCAGTCCCAATCTCTACTTACTATGATGCGCTTACCAGTAAAACTGCTCAGTCTGAGCTTAGTACTTGGAGTTATCCAGTATATCCTTTGAATAAAGACATGGAAGCATTCCAAAATTCAAAGGGAAGCAAGTCAATAGCACCGAGCTTGGCGCCATTGGTAAATACCAATCAGACACAACCTTACCTATTGAGCCAATTACCATCCCTACCAATCCAAAGAGAGCAAACACCTGTGAGTGATAAGGAATTATTCAAAGCTTTATATGCTCGAGCCATTTTGGGTGATGCTCAATCGCAATTTGATATTGGCCAAATGTTCCAACAAGGCTTAGGTGTAAAACAAGATTTTAAATCGGCAATTATTTTCTATGAAAATGCGGCTGCACAACAACATCTTGGTGCTAAATACAATTTGGGTGTTTTGTATTTGGAGCACCCACAAGATGGGAAAAGTTATGATGTAGCTTTAAACTGGTTAACCGATGCAGCCTTTAAGGGTAATAGTAAGGCCCAATACGTATTGTCTCACGTGTTGTCGCAAGGTAAGGTAGATGAAAATGGCAAATATCTCATCAAACCAAACCGTGAACAGGCCATATCTATGCTTTATTTGGCTGCAGCTCAGGGGTTTGGCCTTGCTGAATATGAGCTGGCAGCAACCTTGGCCCAACAACAAGACAAAGACTTAAGTTTTGAACTAAAAAAACAAAAATTAAGTTTGATACGACAACTTTATTCGGGTGCGTCAAAACAAGGTATTGTACAAGCTATGATTCCCTTGGCTTTTTATAATGCAGAACAGGCCGACAAGGCCAGTCAAGATACTGCCTTTGCCGTTGCTGATGCTCAAGCAAAAGCCGGCAATCAAAAGGCTGCCTTATTGTTGGGGCTACTTTATGATAGAGGCGTGGGTGTGGCACAAGATCATAGCAAAGCTTTAGAATGGTATAAAAAGGCTGGTGAAAATCCTGTCAGTCAATTTATTTTGGGTACCTACATTGCTGATGGAAAAGGCATTGGTAAAGACAGAGAGGCAGGTATGGCCCAATTAAAACGATCTGCTGATAATGCCTTTACATATGCTTATTTTAATCTTGCAGCTTTAGAGCAGCAATCTGGTAAAGAGTTCTTACCTGATCTTATCACCGCCTACAGCATGGGTAATGCGCATGCAGGGATAGTATTAGCTGATTATTATCTGGCCGTAAATAATGATCTTGAAAAGATTTTCCAGGCCCAACAAATATATAAAGGTTTGGCTGAAAAAGGGGATAATTTTGCTCAGTTAAAGCTTGCCTATCTACTCAATAAAGGCTTAGGTGGAAAACGAGACGTGATGGGCGCTCAAAAATGGTATACGTCATCAGCCGAACAAGGCAATCCAGTTGCTCAGTATTTATTAGGCCAATGGTATCAAGTAGGAGAAAATGCAGAGCCTGATTATGCACTGGCAAAAGAATGGTATCAAAAAGCCACTACAAAACTGAGCCAGGCATCCATCGCCATGGGGTTTATTGATGAAACTGTTTATGATGATTACACAGGCGCATTAAAATCATACGAACAAGCGGCCTTAAAAGGAAATGGTAAAGCGACTTTTGATTTAGCCCTTATGTATCTATACGGTAAGGGTATTCCAGTAGATTATAAAAAAGCAAAAATACTGTTAGCTGATGCTTCAAACAAAGGGGTTCATGAGGCTACTCATCAATTGGCTGAACTATCATTTTACGGACAGGGGCAACCTCAAAATGAAAAAGAAGCTTTGGACTTATATTTAAAAGCTGCAGATTTAGGCAATGACAGTGCCTTATATCATCTTGGTGTACTATCAGAAACTGGGCTGGGGTTGGAGTTTAATTTCAAAAACGCCATTAAATATTATCAAAAAGCTTCTGAAAAGGGCAACGCCAGAGCTTTGTTGGCACTGGCTAGAATTCATCATTACATTAAAAATGATGCCTCAACATCAGCCAATATCTATAAAAAATTAGCCGAAACGCAGAATGCTTACGCTCAATTTCGTTTGGGAACCTATTACATAGACGGTGTAGTAGGAGAAGCTTTGCGCGATAGAGGCCAGCAATTGATCAAACAAGCCAGTGAAAATGGTAATGTATTAGCCAGTCATTGGTTGCAAAGACTTGAAGCGCAAACAAAACCAAATGTGAGTTTTGTAGAATCAATTTTTGTCAAAGATTTTGCCATCAATGCAAAAACTGCCCCATCCATGTATTTTGAAGCATTAAATAGTTGGAATCAAGGCGATGAACAGGCGTCGCATTCAATTCTTCATCAGTTATATAGCCTGTATCCCAATTATGAGCCAGCAAAAAAAATGCTTAAGAAGTTATAGAAAATTAATCAGGTTCAATTTTATTCCATGGATTTAAAATTTTGATCGGTGCCTTGATAAAATCTTTTTCATTTCTTGTTACAAGAATGAGATTGTGAACCTTAGCTGTTGCTGCAATGAGTCCATCGATAGCAGGTAAGGTATAACCTTTGTTTCTGCTTTGTAACTGCCCCCACCGCTGCAGGCCAAGGAAGGTCGAAGACCGAGGCCTGTAGTCCCTGGTAGCCTTAGGGCCGGATGTTTTGCCGAAGGCAAAATATAAGGCATACGACAAGGCGTCAGTCATTGGGGAGCGCAGATT
>JACCWN010000155.1 GCA_013697625.1 Legionella sp. | reverse complement strand
AATCTGCGCTCCCCAATGACTGACGCCTTGTCGTATGCCTTATATTTTGCCTTCGGCAAAACATCCGGCCCTAAGGCTACCAGGGACTACAGGCCTCGGTCTTCGACCTTCCTTGGCCTGCAGCGGTTGAGGGGGGGAATACAGGTTTTGCTCGTATATAAGCGGTTTGGCCGCAATTTTTTTTGGTAAGCTGAAAAAGCTTGACTATAACCTTGCGTCATACCATAACCTTGATAATAAGGAGGAAAAACGATGAAACAATGGTATGCAAAAGAATTAAGTAACCTGACTCAAGTATCGGTGCGCACACTACATCACTACGATAAAATTGGCTTACTTAAACCCAGCTTGCGCCAAAGTAATAATTATCGTTTGTACTCCGAAAAAGATTTATTGCAACTACAACAGATTATTGCTTTGAAATTTTTTGGTTTCGAGCTTTCACAAATTAAGGCTTTTCTGACAGGAAAAGTGGGAGCACTTGAGCACTTTTCAGTGCAGGCCCAGTATTTAGAGCAAAAAGCGAATTCCTTGCTCGATGCAAGTAAAGCTCTAAAAAGCATTATTTGTGATGTTGAAGACAATAAATCAATTCCTTGGGAAACTATTATTTAAATAATTGAGGTATATCGTATGACACAACAACTCGAACATTCTTGGGTTAAAGAAATATTCACACCCGAAGAATTAAAACAATATGCAGCTTTTGAAGTCGAAATAAAAACACATTCAACGCCAGAACAAAAAGAAGCTTTTGAAAAAAATTGGGCAGCCTTGGTGGAGGAGATCAAAAACAATCTTGCTAATGATCCAACATCTGAGATAGGTATACAATTAGGTGAAAAAATGATGTATTGGGTCAATGGCGTATACGGAAAGAAATATGCCCATTTGCGAACCAAGAAATTCGAAAAAGGATTTGGAGAGGGCAAAGGTCTTGATGAAGTTGGCTTAACACCTGAGACAGTAACCTGGATAGACCAAGCTATGGATGCTTATTGGAGGACACGCATTTATGGTGTTCTTGATCAGGTAGGAAAAGTATCTTCCTCTAAATTATTAGTACTTTGGAACGAGGTAATGGATGACATGTATGGAGACGAGGGTGAGCGTAAGTCAAATATCCATAATGCGGCTTTACAGGATGACAAAGTTAGTTTAGATGCAAAAAATTGGCTGAAAAGCGTTTTTAATTTATAAGATATTTAACCTGACACGTATTTATTGCGTGTTGGGGTTGCTTCGTGGCGGAACTATTTATTGATGATAAGGCGGTTTTAAGTAGGCTTGAATTGATATTGATATTAAATGAAAAGCCCATTAATGACAACCACGATATTGAAGTTGGAACTAATGTAGACCGAAAAGAGGGTCTACGTACACACGAGCCCTGTAGGAGCAACATAATCCTCAACAACTATTTTGCAGGAAACAGCCGCTCGGTGCTTAGAAAAAAAGGCAGCATTTGCTTGTGCAATGTTTGGAGAAACCTTGTTTAAACCTGCAAATTTACTTATTTCAGCAAATAATACATCAGGAACAACACCTCCGGCTACACTGGCCAATTCTGTATTGGCAGAGTACTGCTGAATTGCGCCCCTAAAGGCAAAGAACCCATGAGCAGTACGTGCATCTTGCCAATGGGGTGTATCTAACAAAGACTTTATACGCTTTATATCCAGAGACCTTTTAGAAAGGCTATCACTATTACTAGATAACATTGCTAAAATTCCTTCTTTAGTTCTTTTTGAAGGAAGAATTAGAGCAATCAAGTGGCCTTCCATAAATACCCCTAAGGCGCGGGAATCATTGCGCATTGGACTTATGCTAGGTTTAACATGTGTGTTTGTATTTCTCAAAGCATCTTGTAAGGTTACTTCCCATTTACCACCGCTTTCATCCAATAAGGCTTCTAATAACTCATCCGATAAGTCATTTTGAGGCCCTGATAAAGCTCTATGACCCTTTACATACAGCACAGGCGTTTGCATCATGTTTAACTCTTGTTGTTGTACATGGCGGTAATGGCGCAGTAAGAAGGGTGCGCCTACCAAAAGAAGTGCGCCCGCTAGAATGAACTTAATCGGCACCAAAACCACCGAGCCTAGTATATGTAGCATTAAGCATACACTGCCCAAAAAACCAATGAGAGATGCCAACAAGAACTTGGGCCCAGTAATTTCCCCATCCAGATTAACAATAGCATCCATAGATTTTATAAAGATGACAAAGCCTAACTGGTTAATAAAGGGTATAACCAATAAGTAATCCAAAATACCCATATGCACGAGAGGTGAGTCATAGTCTATGATTCCTCTTCTGGTAATATATTTTAAATTAGCGAAAAAGGACTCATCCTGGCCTTTAAACAATGAATCAAAATAGCCTGCCCCACCAACCAGGCATTGGAAAAACCAATAAAAATAATGCGGCTTATCGAATGTATGTAGCTTATCGGAATGTACTATTGGATTAAACCAGTAATCAGACAAAATATAGTCTCTATTGATAGATTTGGAGCAATTATACTTGATTTAGAGAATGCTGCCTAGTTCGGGGCAGAATGGCTGAATGGCATAGCCATTTTTGTCACATACGAGAGGATTTCCAAATTTAACTAGGGTCATATGCAGGAGGGGCCTGATTTTGTAAGACTTGGGAAGGTGCAGGGATTGGGGGTGGTCTTACTGCATGAAAGGGTGCTGGTTGTCGAATGGCTACAGGCGCAGGTCTCTGGAATCCATTGCGTATCAATATAGCCCAACTGCTTTCACGCGCATAAAGAACATCTGCACGAAACTCGGTTGAGTGTAAGGTATGTTCTGGAAATATGCAGTCTATATCATTTGCATTATCCAATGCAGGTAATGTACCGGTCTTTCCATAAATCACTGCAACTGAAAAACGTACAACCTCACGTAGGCTACTGTAAAGTTCAACGCCTCTTTTAAAGAGATATACCAGTGGGAACATGGGCAAGGCTATTAAAAACATGGTAGCACCGCCAAGCCAACCACAGGTATACATCAGGGCTTGGGATGAATAATTTTCAATTGGTGGTACGAAGAATTCCAGAATTTTTGTGGCTAGCAAAGGAGCAGCTGCAATCAAGCCACCCAAAATAAAACTACCAATATTGATAGCTTTGTCTAAATAGTTGGAATATTGTGTTTTGATAGGAAAAGAAAAAGCAGGAGATAGGTCAACAATAAACTGATTCAATCTGTCAAAGCTACTATATAAATTTTGTTGCACATGGCGCACTAAGGATAAGAGTGAGTCTATCCCATAGACAACAACGCCCAAGACTAAGCCTAAAATTCCACCAAGGCCTATTCCTACGACTTCTCCAACCCATCCAAATATGCCTTCAATTACGCCTGCTCTTGTATTGTCTGCATAGGGCGTATAATTATTCCAATAATCACTGTAATGGGGCGCCCAAAACATTGCAACGCATGCATCAATAATAACCCCTGGGATGCTAGTAATCCTGCGCAGCAGCCGCCTTGTGAGCAACTGACCAATGGAAAAACCCTTTATTAAATGAGAATACATTTCAACTCCGATTTTCTTGGAGCTAAATAGTACCTTATATTTCATTATATTGAAACAGTTTGTTTTTAATAAAATCAAATAGACTGGATGGTTTTTACCTTTGACACTTAAACCTGACCTATACATTTGACTTTTTGAGAATAATATTATACTGATTAATGTAGCTGTTAAATTGTCGTGAAAATTGAATGGGTCAGGATCTATGCTATTGGATTTGTTTTACATAATCTTATGTAGGTTGATACCTGTCAGCGATATAATCTTAGCCGGACTAAAACATGATTTTACAAACCTCCTTTAAAGATGTACCTGAATTGAATTGTAAAAACTGTAAGAACTCACTTGATTTCGATTTCACCTTTGCATTTCAACCTATAGTCAATGTTAAAGAACAAACAATTTTTGCCTATGAAGCGCTTGTACGTGGTTTAAAGGGGGAAACTGCTAAAGAAATATTGAGCTTGGTAAACGATACTAATAGGTATAGCTTTGATCAAGCATGTCGCACGCGTAGTATACATCTTGCTAAAAAACTAGATATGAAGGAACATTTGTCAATTAATTTTATGCCTGATGCGATTTATAAACCTGAGTTATGCATACGCTCTACAATTGCGGCTGCAGAACAAGTAAATTTTCCTTTAAATAAAATCATTTTTGAAGTTAATGAGGAGCAAAATGTATTAGAACCAGACCGTCTGGTTGGTATTTTTAAATTTTATAGAGAAAAAGGGTTTGCCACAGCCATGGATGATTTTGGCTCAGGCTATGCAGGTTTAGCATTACTAGCAGATTTTCAACCTGATATTATCAAAATTGATATAAAGCTTGTGCGTAATATACATGTGGATAAGATCAAGCAAGCCATTGTCGAAGGTATAATTACAACATGTGATGCATTGCAAATTCAAATTTTAGCCGAAGGCATTGAACAGTTTGAGGAAGCTCAGTGGTTTTATCAACATGGGATTTTTTTGATGCAAGGTTTTTACTTTGCAAAACCCGGTTATGAAATGCTTCCCACAGTTACAAATTTAATGAAGGATTTTAATTAATTCCAATGGGGCCACCAATCCTTCTGATGGAAAAGCTGTAAACTTTCGAAAATTTGAAATAACCTTACTAAGTAATGAGCGAGAAGAAAAATTTGAAACAAAGCCAATAAAATCGGCTTTGTTAGGGTATAATTTATCTATTTGTATAGTGGATTATCATTCACCCAAGCGCAACGCTCTTTAGACATAATTGGAACCCCATGGTGTGGTTGTCATACTTTATTCCTACCTGCTTATTATTTAGGAAGAGCCCCAACCAAGACGTGGCGGCTCGAATTTTGTTATACGGCACCTTATTAACACCTTGTCCTGGCTAGGATGAAGAGTAGTCATTTCACACCGCAGGGGTGAGTGAGCTGCTTTTATTTTGTGGGGTGTTTAAGGCTGCTAATTGTTGCCTTATCGCTTCTTTTTGGTCATTTAATATCTTAAGATACTTAGCATTTTCTTCATTTGCTATTTCCACTTCTATAAGTCTTAACTCTTCCGTTAATGAAGAACATGTTTCCTCTTTTGTGAAGGGCTTAGTAGGCTTCGCAAACAGTTGCGAGGTGTTTAATTGCTTATCAGATGACTTATTTTCTGCGCTCCTCGATTTAAGAGGCTCACTACCCCTAAAGTCTTCGGTCACCTCGACTCCTGCAGAATCTCTTGGAAATAAAAATTTTTTTGGCATTTTGATATATCCCTGATATGGATGCTTACCCGCACGAGTTTTAGCGAAACTATGATATGAATAGTCAATCGACGAAATAAATCGTTTTCAAACCATTTAAGATAGTTCTAAGGAGTATTTTGTAACATTAATATTCCCTTCTCTTCTAGCCCTTCTTCTAGCTCTTCTTGATAACAAGGTAATTTCTCACGCAAGCTCTTAAAAAATCCTAGTTCAGTTTTCATTGTTTTACTGATTTAAGCTACTATGGCAGTCCTTTTGTCTAGCTCTAAGAAGGGATGTGCTATCCCGGCTTCATCTTTTGCTTCTATTTCTAACTTTAAAACATGGCTAGTCTTATGAAAATCAGTCAGTCTTTCTTTAATCTCAACAAATTTTTCATTAACATCTCCTGAAAATGAAGAAAGCCTAAGATTTTCAAATCGATTATTATCCTTGTCATAATGGAGCACCGAAACTAAGGCACCAATTAATGCTCCTAAGAGGAAGCCTAGACCCAAAGAGGAAAAATATACCTCTGCAAACATATATAAAGGTGCCAAAACAACACCTAAGGTTATTCCGATGGGGATTCCCAATGACCACCCAATAGTTCCGCCAAATAAACTACATAGGCCCATACCACCAAATCGCCCCATATGAATAAACCTACTATCTAATTCATTACCATAACAGAAACGGATACGGTTACTCCACCACCATTTTTGACTTTTTTCATTTGTAATGTAGTCTGGGTAACCTTCTAATAATTGAATTATTCGATTAACCTCATGAAAGTATGTATCACTTTTGACTAATTCAAAGCGCACATCATCAACTGCTTTTTTTGCCTCAAATTGTTTTTTTCTTTCTCGTGCAATTAATCCTCTTTCAGATACAAGCTTTAAAGTACTTTGTAAATCTGTCTCAGCTTTTCTTTGCTCTTCTTGCTTTCTTTGGTCAATTAGCAATCTTGCTTCTTGTTCAAAGGCTGCAATTTTTGACCTAAAGTCCTTTGTTTTTTCTTCAAGCAAAAGTTGAATATTGGAAACTTCTTGCTTGATTTTTTTATCCAGTGCTTGTTGATTTTCTTTTGTAATAGCAGCGATAGACCCATCAATCTCTTTCTTTGAAAGAGCATCAATAGTAGCCTTTTGGCTTTCTAATAAAAGTAACTCTTTTGTAAGCTCTGCGCAGGCTCGTCTATTCTTAAGATCTTGTGTGTGCATTTCTTTTAAAAATTGTGTAAAGCCCAGCTTTTTACAAAAATTTATCCACTCGCTCGAGTAGTCATAGGCATAAGATAAAACAATAGCGCATAAGCCCGGAGTATCTAATACATCTTTATAATTGGTAGGTATAAGCTTTTTTGTTTTTTTGTTGTCAGACTTAGCTGCTTTATTCATCTTAGTTCTAAACATATTTAGGAACACCTATGCCAGTTAGTACGCTTGAATTTATTTGTTGTAGAGTGTACCATAATATTTTTTCAATGTGTAGTTTCTATATCCGTATAGTACAAAATATGTTTTGTAGAGAACACTCATTCTTCTCATAGATTTGTTGAAGTTTTGCTTTAGAAAATGATAACCTGTTTGGCTCTTCAGAATTCGTGGCTGCGTTTGAAAACCCTTTTCCAAAAGGGCGATACTACAGCAGCTTTTTAGGCTAGGATTGGCAGGAATGTAGCGCCACAAGATGGCAAGAAATCATTATTTATTGTAACAATTGGCATTCATTTTTAGATCAAGTTTGAACTATTACACCTATTTGGAATTTAAATTTGAAACGATTCATATCAGTGAGATAAAGTGCAGACACTTAGTGTGATATATTTCATATTATGAATCAAAAGGATAAAGCACATTTTTACGATTTGAGTGCCAAAATCACTCCTCTTTAATACAGTCATTAGGGGGAGACTATTAAAATTGTAATGTCAGTTTTCGAACATGGGATTTTTAAAAAGCGTTAATAGGAGATGTAAATGGAAACATGGTTAAGTTATTACCATCCTAGCACTGTAGTTTTTGTGGATGATCATCAAGCATTTTTAACAGCAGTTCAAAATAAATTATCCGAGCAAATGCATGCACTATTTTTTAATAATTCAAGACAAGCATTAACCACCTTAAATAATAAGACCTCTCAATACCAAAAATTACAACACATACAAGACATTGAAGAAGAAGTTGAATTTGATGCGTCATGGGATTTTGCAGGTTTGTATAATATTAACTTGAAACCACTCAACGAAATTAGCGCTAAGGTTCAGCGTTTTTCTGAAATCAGTGTACGGTGAATATACATGACCTCTAATGCCATAGTATGGTTTCGTCAAGATTTGCGCCTCTATGATAATCCTGCATTTGCAGAAGCTTGTCGTCATCATGATAAGATTATCCCTATATATATTCTGGATAAAATACAGGCACCCGTAGAAGGAGCACAGCGGTGGTGGCTTCATCATAGTTTAGAATCTTTAGATAAGAGCTTAAAAAAATTGGGATTGAATTTGTGTCTGCGTCAAGGAAAAGCCATAGATGTCCTAAAACAAGTGGCCCAAGAATTTCAAATAAAAACCATCTACTGGAATCGTTGCTATGATCCTGTGGCAATTGAGCGTGACACACTCATAAAAAATATCTTTCAAACAAGTGGCATGAACATTGTGAGTACAAATGGTAGTTTGCTGCATGAACCATGGCAAATCAAAAATATGTCAGGCGTTTTTTTTAAAGTGTTCACACCATACTGGCGGGCTTGTTTAAAACAAATGAATATTCCTGAGCCATATACGAGTTCCAGTATTCCCAAAGCCTTGGAAGCTCCTAGCGATTCACTTGCCAGTTGGAAACTACTACCGACCATGCCTAATTGGGCTAAAGGATTTGGGGATTATTGGCAGCCTGGCGAAGAAGGTGCATACAAGAAATTAGCACATTTCGTTGACACCAATCTTAAAAATTATAACACCGCTCGTGATATACCAGCTAAAAATGCTACTTCAAGACTGTCCCCTCATTTGCATTTTGGAGAAATCAGTCCTTGGCAAATTTGGCGTACTATCAAAGAGGCGACATTAGATAAGGATTGCGATTTGAAGTCTGCGGAGCGCTTTTTATCTGAAATTGGATGGCGAGAATTTTCATATTATCTACTTTATCATGTGCCTTCTCTACCCAATGCAAATTACAAATCCAATTTTGATGGTTTTCCCTGGGAAAATGATGAAACTCTTTTAAGCCGCTGGCAAAAAGGGATGACAGGATATCCTATTGTTGATGCTGGCATGAGGGAATTATGGCATACGGGTTACATGCATAATCGAATACGCATGATTGTAGCCTCTTTTTTAACAAAAGATTTATTCATTGACTGGCGAATTGGAGCGAGCTGGTTTTCAGATACCTTAGTCGATGCAGATATAGCCAGTAATTCAGCGAGCTGGCAATGGGTTGCTGGGAGTGGGGCTGATGCTGCCCCATATTTTCGCATCTTTAACCCGATTTTACAGGGGGGAAAATTTGATCCCAAAGGCGAATATGTTAAAAAATGGGTCCCTGAGCTTAAGTCGGTCCCTGTACAATGGGTGCATAAGCCATGGATGACGCCGCAAGACAAGCTAGGGTTATGCTTAGGTAAAGATTATCCTGAACCCATCGTTGACCATTCTGAGGCCAGGAACAAAGCATTGCTGCATTATAAAATGATTGGAGCACAGCAACACTATAAAAAGGATTAATAGGTGAGGTCTGGAGCTTACTCATGATTTTACAAACTCATAATTCAATTTATCGATTCGCGTAGAGTTTTCAATGGGAACCTTATTGTGAAATTGAACCGTCTACGTTATCCAGAAAGCATTGAGGGATCTTCCGGATGTAGGATTGGGTCATTTCATTACAAAAAAGATACCTCATAGGCTGCGCTTTGAGTGATGCTGGAACCCTTTTTCTCGGTGGTGCCCTGGGATTTTCTATGCGGCAATATCTTCACCTGTATTACGACTCCGTCTAATACAGGCTACGGGTGCTGATTGTTAGTTACTAAATCAAAGTAGCCTGTATTAGCGCAGCGTAATACAGGTAGTCAGGAGATCATTATGTTCAAGATGACGGGGCATTTAACATGTCATACCGAAAGCATTGAGTGATCTCCCCAAAGATTTAGTCATAGTCTGAGGATCTGTATGTGCTAGGAATAGTCTAGTGCCAGGTGAGTAAATTCGTTGCAATGAGAGGAACCAACAATGGATTGATGGTTTCCAGGTATAGGTTGTCTACTCTCGCTCACATATTGTTTTCATCCAAGAGGCGATGGCTTTTCCAACTTCATGAGGACTGTCTTCTTGGACAAAATGGCCACCCTTTATTTTTACATGTTGTTGATTTGGCCAGGATTGCGCAATTTTACGATGAGACTCAAACATCACTCCAGGAATGGCTTCAATAAACAATTTCGGAATCTTTGTAGAAGCTAACCACTTGCCATAGGCTTGAATAATTTCATGAACATCTGAAGGCTTACCTGCAACAGGGACCTCACGGCGCCAGGTAAGGGTGGGACGTCGAGATTCCCCCGGTTCTAAATAGGGTTTTCTGTAAGTATTCATTTCTTCTTCAGTAAGCTTTCGTAACATGCAACCGGGTAATTCCTTTTCTATGATGAAATTTTCATTGAGCACCAGCGCTTCACCGGCTTTTGAATACATCATTTCAAAAAATTTTACTGCCTCAGGAGGTAATTCATCCCAGGCATTGATTGGTGCCACAAACCCCTCCATGTAGGCAATTTGTTTTACAGCATGAGGATGACGATGCGCCCAATCAAATCCCAGTGCCGACCCCCAATCATGCAACACTAAAGTTACATTTTTATGAATACCTAGCGCACTGAAAAGTTCATCAAGGTATTCACGATGCTCAATAAACCGATATGATGACGGCCCGCTGTTAGGAATTTTCTCAGAGTCGCCCATACCAATCAAATCAGGGGCGATGCAGTGTCCCAGGTCAACCAGATGCGGGATAACATTGCGCCATTCGTAGGATGATGAAGGATTACCATGAAGAAAAACGATGGGGTCACCTGTGCCTTCATCCACATAGGCCATAGAAAGACCCTTGATATTAATAAATTTCTTGTTCATTTGTTAAAAATATCCTCCATGTCTCTAATGGATACTAATGATTCCTTACTATTCATTGCTGATCCTTTTGATCTTCCAATTATAACAAATTGAATGCCTTTTTCTTTAATTCACACCTTTTGAAGAATGAATAAATTTGTCCACACCCAAAAACTTAACCCCTTAATCAATTCAATAGACACACTGCTAACACCCTACAAAAATCAGATCGATTGGATGAAAGGTTGATGATGCTAAGTGGTAAATAGGGCAATGAGGTTCCGTAGTCTGCTGCTTTAAAGTTTGCTATAGTTATCATTAACAACCACTTACAAGCTTCATTATGAATAGTAAACTAAAAAAGTCTTCAATAACACAATACTGGCCATTAATTTCACTAATCACGGTTTCAATATTAGCGGCTTTTGCTATTAATTGGCGACTAAATGGCGATATGGTTGTTTGGATGCATTATTTTATGGGTATTTTATTAGTGATTTTTAGTGCGCTTAAATTGTTTAATCTTTCTAAATTTGCAGATGGCTTTGAAATGTATGATATTCTAGCAAAACGCACTCGAATGTATGCCTATTTGTATCCTTTCATTGAGCTGGTTTTAGGACTGTTATATCTATCATTTATCTTACCTACGTTGACTTACTTGCTGACTATTGTGATATTAACCTTTGGTAGTATTGGGGTGATTAAAGCCTTAAAGCAAGGGTTAAATATCAATTGTGCGTGTATGGGTTCTATACTCAATGTCCCATTGTCTACTGTGACTTTAACAGAAGACATTGGAATGGCCTTAATGGCCTTGTCCTTATTGTTCATGACTGTTTCTTAAATCACTATCACTGGGCATTGATTTATGCACATTGGTAATATATCACAGGTCTACCATATTAGTAGTAAAATGCCATCGCTGGTTAATCAGGTACTGCATTTGGACGAAAAATCCAAAAATCCTCGTATATTTACGAATTTAAGAGTTTAAATATATCCATGTCAACAATCATTTATAATAAAAAAGTGGTTCCATCTGAAAATCCATCCATTGGTTGTAATGATCGTGGTTTTACATTGGGACACGGGCTATTTGAAACCATTTTTATTAAAGAGGGTGCTATTCCGGCGCTAGATTATCATTGGAAAAGATTAGTAACAAGCGCACCCATGTTAGACATTGTCCTACCCTTTTCTCGTTTTGAGCTGGAATCAATGCTAACAGAGCTTATCATTGAAAATAAATTACAAAATACATTGGCTGGTGCAAGAGTAACCATTACCCATGGTGAGTCATCAAGGGGAATCCTTCCAGCAATTACACCTTATCCCAATTTTTTGATAACAGTATTTCAATGTCCAAGCCCAACAGATAAGCCGTTTTCAGCTTTAATGGTCAACATAAGAAAAAATGAATTTTCAGTTTCGTCGAGAGTGAAATCAATAAGTTATTTGGACAATATCTTAGCAAAGAAAGAGGCAATGGATCAGGGCTATGATGAGGCCATTTTACTTAATACAGCATCGAACCTCGCTGATGGTTCCATTTCCAATGTGTTCATGGTTAAGGATAATCAAATAGTAACACCCCCAATCCTTGATGGCGCATTACCAGGTGTGGTTAGATCCATTTTACTACAAGAGTTTTCCCAAGATCTGTCTATCATAGAAAGATCAATTAGTCCCGCTGAACTGATGAATGCTGATGAGATATTTTTAACTAACGCATTAATGGGCATTAAAGCAGTCAATAAGCTCAATACTAAAGATTTTTATTCTTTTTCAGTTACAAATCAAATCCAGTCCGCCCTACGAGAGAGAAAATATTACATTTGATAATTAGTCGCTACGCGCGTAATTGTTTTAACCAATCCTGACCTTCCGCGGAATCTAGGGATCTCGCTCTGGCATTAGATCTCTGGATCCCCGACAAGCCGCGGGACGTTGAACTAAGGGGGTAAAATGAGTTTCGCACCAGCACTAATTAATCAAATCTATTTAATAAGCAGAATTATTGTCAATGGTTTTATTATTATGGCTATTAATTGCCAATTTTGCTTTATCTCCAAACTAAGATCTTTAGGATCAAGCGTTACATTATCGATTTTATCTTCTCCTAAACCAAGATCTTCAAATTGTTGGACCAACAGCCCTGATGAGTCGTATGCTGATCTTAAATTGAACTATAATGAACAGTGATTGTTATTCAAGGAAAAATATGGATAAACTCTTTGATAGAGTTGAAGCGGGTGCTATTTTAGCAAAACTTCTTAAAAAATTTGCAAATAAAACCAATGTGATTATTCTGGCTTTGCCACGAGGAGGAGTACCAGTTGCAAGCGTGGTTGCAACTGCATTATCAGCTCCTCTTGATGTGATTATTGTTCGTAAACTAGGGCTTCCAGGTCAGGAAGAACTGGCCATGGGAGCCATCGCTTCAGGAGACACCCTGTTTTTTAATGAGCCACTGATGCAAGAATTACATATTGATAAGGTATTTCTGCAGGATGTCATAGAAAAAGAAAAAAAGGAATTACAAAGACGAGAACACCTATATCGAGGTAATAAGTCCTCCCCAGATCTGAAAGAAAAAATCGTTATATTGGTAGATGATGGGATTGCCACCGGGGCAACAATGAGGACTGCAATTCAATCTATTAAAAAACACAATCCCAAGTCTATCGTTGTTGCCACCCCTGTTGCGGCTTATTCAACCTGTAAAGAAATAGCTCCATTGGTAGAAAGGGTCGTCTGCCCACTGAAACCATTCAATCTTTTTACGGTAAGTATATGGTATGAAAATTTCCCCCAAATTTCTGATAAAGAAGTGATTGAACTACTAAAAAAACCCGAGGAAAACTTTGATTCATCAAAGTAAGGTCTATGTGGAAATAGATATCTATGTATTTTTTTCTAATAATAGTGCATTAGAGTCCATTAGAAAATAAAGAAGCATCCGTAGTAGTAGTCAAACCTTGCTCATTGGTAGGAGCAAACAGTCCTTGGTCTTTTAGTGCTTGTACTATGTCATTTTGAGTTCGCGGCATAGGGGTTTTAGAGGAGGGCGATTCAGTTCGGACTAATGGTGGATTCGTATTGTGGACACTAGGAATTATCGGCCTTATATCTTGGTACATCTCATTGCTGTCATAAAATTTGACAAGACCGCTTGGACGACTAAAAAATCTCGCAAAACAACGTTTTATCCAAAAAAACCAACCATTTTGACTTGCTTCTAATGTTTTTTCTACACCTGCTTCTGCAGCTATTTTTTTATAAAGGGCTTCTGGATCCTTTTTAAATGGATTGGAAAGTGAGATCCATCCAGTTTGTGGGGTAATATAGAAATGGGCACAAACTTGCGTTAAATCATACAAACCTTTTTGTCCGAATCGGGTAATAAGCTGGATCTCAGCTGGGATGGTAGGGTCATTTGGACGTGATTTGCTATAATATTGGCTCATATTTTCAAAAATAGCCTTGTCAAAAAGGTTAGTATGATGAGCAATCATCTTTTCTAATACGTTAAAAATCTTATTGCTTGCAAGATGTGTTGGGTTATCCATTATGAGCTTAGACATGAGCAAAAGTAAGTTGGTAAAAACTGTACAATTTTGAAGAAAAAAGCCCTCTCCTTGATTGCTTAAAAGTGCATTAAAGAGATGAAGGGCATTTTGAGGTTGAGTTGTTTTTTGTAAGATATATAAAATATCTGGTAAATTGCCATAGGCTACGATGTCTTTTGTTAAGCCTTCATCTTTAATACATGCCTGTGTCATGTCATCGAAGCCGCTTGAATCCATTTGCGTTTTTAATGCCATAAGGATGGTCACCCATTGCTGATGGATCTTGGAAGCAAGGATCTTTAGCCCTTCTATAAAGTCATTTTGACGATGATTATTTTGTAAATATCTTGTGAGGCGCCTTTTAAAAAAAGGTGTCTGTCGGTCAATTGTAGAGAGTTGAATGAGATCAAAATATTCTCCCTTGTCTTTCTTAGAGCTTTCTGTAGACATTACAATTTTGGTAGATTCAGGATGTATCTGTGTTTGTTCTGCTATAAGTGTAGCTAAAGATTTCGCTTGCTCTTCATTCACTGAACGCGCGGTATGAGCGGTCGACCCATTAATGATGGTATAGCCTCCGAATACTTGGGCATCTAAGCACTCGCCAATTTTATTCAAGGGCTCTATGTTTCCAGTGCTGCCTCGAGCATAAGAGATGCTAGCAAGTTCTGTTGCTGAAAGCCTGAACTTATGTTCATCGGTCAGATAGCTGTTTGCTTTTTGAAAAGCTGCTGAATTGATCCAGGTTTCAAGGCTTTTTACATAATAGGCTCTGATGTCTTCATTGTTCTCCCAGCGAACTATCTGGTCTCGAAGTTTGCTTACAAAATAATAAACGGAGGGGGGCTCGTTGAAATTACAAAGAGAAACACCCATACACTTTCCTAAAAGGGTATAAAGCTCCTTGGTAGAGGCCGTTTGTGCATCTAATACCTCTTCCTTTAGGCCTATATTGCCATGTTCATTCCTGCCCAAAGCGGTTTCGTTATAAATATCTGAAATGTTTTTAAAACCTTTCACGCCTTCTGTTGGTAAATTAGCATTGGCTATGAGTGTATATGCTCTTGCTTGGCCAGTGTTCGCATTTACAACAGAGGCAGTATAGGTGACAGGAAAATGATCATTAAAGCCCCCATTTTTTTCATTAAAGTTAATGATGGGAGGGGTAGGCTTGGCTTTTAGTTTATTAATTAAGGTTTCAAAACTGTGTTGAACGGCATGACGACAGCTATGTATTATCAACATTCTTGAAGCCAACACTGACACACCATCTTTCCCAGGTTGTTGATTCATATACAAGTTTGGCCCTAAATAGCGTCCTTGTTTAACTAAGCCACGCTGCTTTAATACCAGTTTTTCGGGTACACCGATATCTGCGATAAAATTATGCTGAGGTTCTTTAGAATGCACCATTTGTGTTGCCACTTCTGATAATTTTTCACTTAATCTTATTCTTTTTTCTTGAACACTCTCATCATATTCATACTTGGCTATCCACTCTAATTTTTCTTCATAGGCATCTTCATTGGTATCGGCTAGAATAAAAATATGATGGACATCTTTATGTCTGTCCAATAGTTTAATACGCTCTCGGTTGATTACTGATCTTTCGCAAGTTCGTATAAGCTTTTTATTGTCTTCATTACCAGAGCTTCCATGATGTTCCATCGTGATGAAGGGTTCCTCATGTCCCACCGTGATTTTATGCGCACTGAGTTTACATTTGTGAGTGTCTTTGGTTTTAGGATGTTTAAATTCAACATCAATAGTGAGTGACTCAACCAAAGTGTCTTGAGGCGTGAGTAGCTGCACATCCGAGACACCGTGCGTTTCTGCTTTGAAAGTAAAGGGCATCCTACTTTCTAAAAGGAAAGGTTGTATGTATCGCTTATATTCTTCGGCTTGTGTGATTTTTCTTTGGTCCTCGCGTTTTTTTATGGCAAATTCATAGGCCATAACATCAATATAGGATTGTTTTTTCTGGGAAGACCAACTTGCTGTTTTAGAAGGAAGGGTTTCAAATTGTTTAGTTTCTAATGGCATATTAATCACTCAAGTATTGATTTTTTTGAATTATACCATGAAATATGTTTTATAAATAGGCAAAAAGATATAAATTTAAGTCTAAAGGTAAGCTCTAGCAACTTGTATTTCTACAGTTTAAACCCTGTAACAACTTACTTTTCCTATGTTCAAATAGATTCCACCTTTTGCGCCAATGGCCAAATCATCTTTATTTGGAATAATTGACGCAAGGTTCCACCTCATTTGTCAGCAGTGTTTGAGCTGCAAATGGTGCAGGAAGTAAAAATTGATCACATCCGTGTGCGCACTCAACAAACTGCGCGGTAGGGCGCAATGGTGAATTTGCTGTGGTTTATGAAGTCATTTGTATAGAGGATTTAGATTCTAAGGCACAAGAGGATTGGGCTAAGGCATTGAGAGCAGGTAGGGTTTGGGAAAAAAACCGGCAATTAATACCAGAAGGCGCTCACATAGAATCACAAGGAACCTTGCTTGACGCCATGCAAGAACGCCTTGAACAAGCTGATTTGGATCGCATTGATGCTCAAAAACCGCTGAGAGATTTAAAACAGTTGATGCAAAATACCATGGTTTCCTGGTTGCAAACCTGTGACCCGAGCTTGCAAAAAAAACAGGTAGATAACTGGGCCGGATTTTTCAATAAAGTAAGCAAGGAACAGGATGTGGACAAAGCGCAAGCTCAATGGGATTCCTGGCGTACGTTAAACGCCATCCCTGAGATAATGGTGAAACACTAAGTCAAAGCTTTTTACCCCGCTTCATTTGAAATGAAATTTGGCCATCTCGCTCTAAAATACCGACTTTTACTGAGTCAATGGTATTGATCCCAGTTTTAACACGCAGTGCTTGTAATATATCATTCGATGTTACACGAGTGCTTCTAAGGTTTTTTGTTATGTATTCTCCATCTTTGATGAGGATTATTCCTTCACCTTTAATATATATTCCAATTCGATGACTTTTATACGTTATATAAGCCAATATTTTGTATATCAATACAATAATGGTACAAACAATGATGGAAGGTAAGAGAGGAATATTATTCACAATGGCTTCGCCCAAAATTGCCCCTAAAATAATATAGATTATGAAATCAAGGGAAGAATGATTACCATAAAGACGTGACATGTTCATTCTAAAAATTATGATTGCATACAAAGTAATCAGGATTCCGCGTAAATAAAGTCCATAATCAAAGAGCTCATGTATCCCTAAAAATTTTTCCATTTTTTCTCTCTTAGTAATTTGCTAATGCAATCAAATAAACCACATTTGGCTCTCAGAAATCAACAGTGGACCTTTGAACTCTGCAAAAGAGAGGGTGACATACTTTGTACTATTGGATAAGACTCATGAGAACATTTGTGATTATTTAGTTACAGGCGCGAAACTCATTTACCCATAGTTCGACGTCCCGCGGGCATATCATTACTCATAAGTATGACGTCCCGGGCAGCCTCAATTTAGAGATTTTTTCTTCCTGAAGTCAAATAGTGCATAATGCCTCCAGAAGTGTAGTATTGATTATTTTGGATAGCCTTCAAATATTCTTGGCCACGGTTCTCAATTAATTTCCAATGTTCAATAAATTCTGCAGGGGTGCCACCGCCAGCCAAATAAAATCTCTCTGTTTCTTCCTTACTCCAAACATAATAGCCTTTTGAAATACTGTCTTTAAGGCTTTCAATCCCAGCTTTTTGTCGGGGCGATTGATAGGGAGGTATGTAAAAATCGGCCATATCAGACAGATAACATTGAATATCCTGTAATTTCGCTTCAGAAAATAAATAAGGTAGTAAATCACCAATCAGATTACTCCCCTCATTTATAATGGCTTTGCCGCGCTCACAGGTCAATTGAAATTTGAATAAACTTGTTGTTTCTTCAATAGAGCTATTGCAATGAACCGAATCCAAAAGTATCTGCTGTACAAGATTATTGGGCTCACTGGTTAATAATAAACCGCCCGGTTTGAGTACTCGCTTCATTTCAAGCAATGCTGCCATTGGGTTTTCAACATGAATGAGTAATGTTTGACAAGTAACCACATCAAAACTGTCATCTGCAAAAGGAAGATTTTCTGCTGTTCCCTCAACAAAGCTTGCTTTGCCTTCAACATGATAGTGTTTAGCACGCGCTTTAGCCTCTACACGCCACTTTTTTTCAGGTTCCACACCCATAAGCCTGGCTTCTGGATGAAGAAAAGGAAGTAATAACAATCCCCAATGACCTAGCCCACAACCTACATCAAGCATTGTTTGGGCATCCTGCAAGCACAGTCTGTTTGCCATTAATTGTAAGAAGTCTGAATTCCACCAAAAATCTCTAGCATCATTAAAATAATGGGCAGAATGTGGGTCGTTATTTTTTTTATTCATAAGGTATCAGAGAAAATAGTAATGGTGGTATTGTATCAAAAAATAAGATAGAAACAATTAGTAGTATATATAAGGGTCATTAAATCTGTAGCTAATCATTTTGAACCCTTGAAGTAAAGTGCAATCTCCTGCATATTAAGTTTTTCAATTCTAAGGTAAAAGCATTTATGGCTAGGTATCTAATCATTGCGGCAAGCAGTGCCATTGGTCAATCTGTGGTCGATATATTAAAACAACAAGGAGATGAAGTCCTTACTACCGCCCGAAATCGCGATAAAATAACCCCAGACTTTATTTTAGATGCTTCCGATTTCAGCGCTGTGGATGCTGTGTTTAAAGAAGCAGGACGTCTTGATGGCGTGGTTAATTGCGCAGGCTCCTTATTGCTAAAGAGTGCGCATACCACCAGTGAAGACGAGTTTCACAAGACAATCAGTGCCTCCTTAACCACCTCTTTTGCTACCATTCGTGCTGCGGGAAAGACAATGACTGAGGGTGGATCGGTTGTGCTGATTTCCTCAGCCGCGGCTTTAACTGGTCTGGCTAACCATGAGGCGATAGCAGCTGCCAAAGCAGGTATTATTGGTTTGGCACAATCTGCAGCCGCCACCTATGCCTCTGCAAATTTGCGCATCAATGTTGTGGCTCCAGGTTTGATTAGAACGCCTTTGACGGCATCGATGTTAAGTAACCAGTTGGTTGCCAAAGCCTCGCAAGCGATGCATGCTTTAGGACGAATCGGTGAGCCTCAGGATGTTGCGCAAGCCATTGTTTTTTTTCTTAACCCGAGTAACAGTTGGGTAACTGGCCAGGTGCTTGCGGTTGATGGGGGCTTGAGTTCCATTCGCCCTAAATTGAAACTATAGAATCATTGAAGAACAAGTTAAGTGTGAAAATAGCGCACTTGGCATATATAATGCTCATTACACCTCACAGACTTGTTTTTTTATCATGTTAACAAGTCCTTGGACCCATGTGGGATGAGTATTAAGGCAAGGAATGAAAACAAAATCATGGCCACCAAGCGCAAGCCATTGGGCTCTGGCGCGAATGTTGATTTCCTCTAGCGTTTCCAAACAATCTGAAACAAAGGATGGGCAAACAATAGCAATATTTTCTACCTTTCTTTGTCTTAAGTCCTCTAAAACCAAATCAGTGTAGGGTTTTATCCAAGGTGTCTTACCAAGACGTGATTGAAAAGAAACCACATATTCTGATGAACTTAAATCCAAGGCTTTTGCAATGAGACGAGCGGTTTCATAACATTGCGCTCGATAACAATAGGCGTTCAACTGAGTGGGCTTAGGACAAGGTTGCGATCTTGAACAAACAGCGCGACAGTCACTTTTATCAATGTGCCGTTCTGGCAATCCATGAAAGCTAAAGATGAGGGTTTGCATTTTTTTATCTTTTAAATGTTCTTTAACAAGACTGGCATAAGCAGCAATAAAATCGCAGTTGTTAAAAAAATCTCTTTGTACACTGATTTCGGGGATGTTCCACTGGTCACCAAGTACTCTTAATAACTCTTTTGTTGCAGATCCAGTTGCAGCAGATGCATATTGGGGAAATAAAGGTATGGCAATGATTTTTTGGCAGTCTTTGAGTTCATGAACAGCAGCTTCAATACTAGGATTTCCATATCGCATGCCTAACTCTATCTGTATTGTGGAATCAAATTCTTTTCTTACGGCTTCTACCAAATCCTGGCTATTGGTCAATAAGGGGGAGCCTCTATCACTCCATATTTGCTGATAAGCATGAGCAGATTGCTTGTATCGAAAGGGTATGATGACCCAGTTAACCAAAATGTAGCGCACAAGGGTTGGTAAATCGATGACCCGAGGATCATTTAAAAACTGCTTCAAGTAGGCATAAACGGATTTTGGATCACAGTTGTCAGGGGTGCCTAGATTGATTAATAGCACGCCAATTTTTTCTCTGTTCATTGATACTGCTGCCCCTCTTGTTAATTAAGCATCCATAAAACACCATTTAAATAACTTGCAAAAACTAACCATATAAAATATGGCAGGAGCAGTATGCTGCTGAGTTTGAAATTATTTTTTGTAAGAAGCATAGTTATTAAGGTAAAAACCGTGATCAAGACAATGCAATAAAAACTCACCTCAATGAGATGAAAATAAAAAAACAGCGGTGTCCACGCCCAATTAAGAAGCATTTGGGCGCTATAAAATCCAAGGGCTGTTTTTGCCTTAGGATGGTGATGGTGTTGCCAAAGGTTCCACCCTGCTATAGCAATCATGGTGTATAAAATTGTCCAGACAATTGGGAATACAATGGCTGGTGGGGTCATGCTTGATTTATGCAGCCTTTGGTACCAAGTATCACTATTGGCTTGGGTTATTGTCCCTAAAAAGTAGCCTATCGTTTGAAAAACAAGAATCCAAAGGAGTATGCTCATTACTTTAACTTTTTTTAACATCAATAGCCTCCGGTATCATATAGATGTTGTAGCCCTTCTCTATAGGTTGGGTACTTCAAATTGACTAAAAGCTCTTGTTTTATTTTGGCATTACTCACGCGGCGATGATGAGCATAAAACTCCTTTGCCATGGGAGATAGTACAGCCAGTTCAAAGGGTACTCTTTCTAGTGCTGGGACATTGAGTAAATGCGCGGCATAAGCATCCACTTCGTGCGAAGGAGCGGGCTCATCATCTGCAACATTATAAATAGAAATAGGCTTAGGGTTTTTGATAGAAGCGATAAGAACGGTTGCAATGTCGGCTACATGAATTCTTGAAAAAAAGTGGTTTTCTTTATAGACTGTTTGTATTTTACCCTGAGCAATGCGCGTCAAAGCATTTCGTTGCGGTCCATAAATTCCTGCTATTCTAAAAATATGCAGAGGCAGCTGATACTGTTGGGCTAATGAAATCCAGGCCTTCTCAGCATTTAAACGTAATTTGGCTTGCTGACCAAGAAATAATGATTCGGAGGCTTCATCGACCCATCTGCCTTGATGATCACCATACACGCCGGTAGAAGAAAGATAGCCTAACCACTGAGTTGAGGCTGCGTATTTTTTAATTAGATCGGTAAACTGGGCAAGTACAGGATCTCCAACATCCGGTGAGGGTGGTGTGCTTACTAAAATATGAGTAGCGCAGCTCAAGCTTTTTTCTATGTCAATCTGTGTAAAGTTAATCAGTTCATAGTCTTTTTCAGTATGCTGCTCAACTAACTCCTGATTTCTTGAAGTGCCTACCACATGAAACTCTAGGGCAGCCAACTTTTTGGCCAAAAAATTAGCAGTATATCCAAAGCCAAAAATCAACATGTTTGGGCGCATATTTTTCATACTAATTACTTTTTCTTGCATTATATAACGTTATCAATTTTTTTGATGTATTAATTAGGTAAGGTCCCTAAAGTTTTTTTGAAGTCTTCACAATCTTAATCAGAGCACAGATTTTTCAGTTTACTTCGACCTGCCTTCTCCCGCGCTAGGAGTTTGAGTAGTATTATAATGTTCTTCGCGGGATGAGGGTTGGGGCTAAGTAATTCAGTCTTATTTACCTTTAAGTTTTATTTACTGATTGAGATGCCTTTGTAACCAATATTCCAGCAAGGCTATTTGCCATAATTTAGAGCCTCCTGTTGCTGTAATACAGGATTGTTCTTTGTTAAGTAATTTCTGCACTGCATCTAGCTTATAAATACCGCGAGATCTTATTGCCTCTTCATTGAGTATTTCTTTCATAAAATGATGCATGGGACCATGGGTATGTTGCAAAGCCGGCACTGGAAAATACCCTTTGGGGCGATTAATGATTGACTCTGGTAACAATGCTCTTCCTAATTGTTTCAAAATGAATTTACCATCATGTTTGATTTTAAAATCATTGGGCATGGAAGATGCCACTGAAACGACCAGTTCATCTAAAAAGGGCACGCGTGCCTCAAGGCTTGAAGCCATTGTCATGTTATCGACTCGACTTAGTGGACCACTAGATAAAGCAAATCCACTTTCATAAACTAACATATTGTCTAAAAGGTTTAGGGATTCATGCTTTTTGAACAAGTCAAATAAATACTCATGCGCATAATTTGTAGTTTGATACTCAGAATGTATAAGTTGACAATATTCTGAATAACTATTATCTGCGATACACTCTAAAATACATTGTGAAGAATGCCTATAGGAAGGGCTTAATTGGTTTAGATTTTGAAACCAATGATATCCTGCAAAAAGTTCATCCGCACCCTGGCCTGAAAGGACTACTTTTACATATTTGGACACCTCTTTTGATAAAAGATAAAAGCCTATATTATCATGACTGGTCATAGGCTCTGACATGGCGTCAACACAATGGGTCAAAGCCTCTTCTAAATGATCATTGCTAATGTTTATTTGGTGATGTTTTGTTCTAAATTGTTTAGCAATGAGATCTGAATACGTAAATTCATCTCCAGAGTTATTATTTATAGTTTCAAAGCCAATTGAAAAGGTTTCCAAGGGGAAGTCATTATTTTGTGCAGCTAGGGCGACTAAGATGGATGAATCCAAACCACCAGATAACAAAACACCTATTGGGACATCGGCTTTAAGTTGGCGTTGAATCGCGCTATCCAAAGCCACTCTTGTGGCTTGCACCCAATCCTCTTCCTCAAAATCATTTTTCTTATTATTTTGATCAAGAGTCCAGTAAGGTATTTTTTTTAATGTTCCTGATTTACTTATTAACATTAAAATTCCTGGTTCTAATTTTTTTGCACCTTTTAATAAGGTATGCGGTTCTGGAATGGCATGGAAGGTAAAATAATAATGCAATGCTATTTCATCTAGGGCAGTATTTATTTCCTTAAACTTTAATAAGGCCGGAAGAGTAGAAGCAAATTGGAACCCCTTAGGAGAATAGGCATAATATAAAGGTTTTATTCCTAAGCGATCGCGTCCTAGAATCAAATTACCGGATTGAATCTCATAAATTGCAAAGGCAAACATACCTTCTATACGGTGAATAAAGTCTAGATTCCATGCATGGTATGCCTTAATCAATACTTCGCTATCGCTATTTGAATAGAAATTATAGGATTTGGCTTCTAATTCTTTACGTAACTCTAAAAAATTATATATTTCACCATTAAAAACCAAAACTATGCCAAGCTCTTTATCCACCATTGGCTGAGCTGCTTTGTCACTCAAGTCAAATATTTTTAAGCGTTTATGTGCCAAGCCCACAGAATCAGTAATATAAAGCCCTTGAGCATCCGGGCCTCGTGCATGCAGCTTCTCTAAAGCTTTTAATAACCCTGTATCCTGAAAGTCCTCTTTGAATTTATAATATCCAGCTATGCCACACAATTGGAACTCCATGAGGATTAATTAATATAAATTCTAGTACTTTTTTGCTGATTGTGCTGAATGGCACTAAAAAATATAAGAATCTTTATGTATTTTTTAGAATTATGAATTGATAAATTACCCAAACAGTATTTAAAAAATAGTTTAATTGGGGATTACCTACTTTTATGGGGTATCTTATTCGCATGTTATTTATCCATACCAAATTTTGGTTAAGGATTGCTGGAGACTCAAATTGATAAGCGCTCTTCATGTTCCTTTTTAAGCTCTTGTTCCACAAAATATTCTGTACATCGTATGCTTTTAAAAAATCCTAACTCGCTATTGCTTTACGGATATCCTCTACTTTGGTGGTTTTTTTGTTTAAATCCAGTAAAGGATGATTTTGCAATGCTTCTACTTTTTTTGGGTCTACATCTACCTGCTCAATGGCCAGGTTTATGTTTTGAAAGTCCATTAGCCTTTACCTAATCTCATCAAATTTTACATTAATATTTTTGGAGAAGGAGGATAGCCTATGTTGCTCGAATCGATTATCTCCCGCATCAAAATGTAGTAGCGATATGCCTAGGCCTAATAATACTCCTGAGGTACCCCCTGCACCAATAGAGCAAAAATATAAACTTAAGGAAAAAGGGATGTGAAAAATAGATAATGGTATTATCGCAAATACCCATCCAAATGCTAATAGGCCTACTAAAGAGAGCCCAACTATAGAAATATAGAATAACACCCCAAGCAGTCGTTCCTGCGCATTGGTTGCGACAAACTCTGTATTCAACTCCTCAACAGATGCACAACGAATACGATTATTCCACCAGTGTTTGTATCTAATCTCTTGTGTAATGTATGAAGGATAGCCCTCTAAGAGTTGAATCATGCGATGAATTTCATGGAAAATAAGCATCACTTTGTGCTATTTCTAGGCGTTTATCTTCTACGGCTTTTTTGGCCTCAGTTTGCTTTTGTCTTTCTCGCGCTATATATCCTCGGTCAGATACATGCTTTAACCTTGTTTGAAATCTTTCTTGAGCTTTTGTTTGCTCTTCTTGTATTCGTGCATCTAATTTCTGTTTGGCTTCTTGCTTAAAGGCCGCAATTTTTGTATCAAGTTGTTGTTGATTTTCTTGTTTCAATTTAGAAATGGTATGCTCAATCGTCTCTTGTGAAAGCGCAAAAATTTCTGCAGACTCTTTTTCTACCAAAAGTAGCTCTTGAGTAAGTGCTGCACAGGCTTGCCTGTTGCGTCTATCTTGTATGTATTTCTTTTAAAAATTGTGTAAATCCTAAGGTTTCACAAAATTGTGTCAACTCATCAAAATAATCAAAGGCATAGGTTAAAATAATACCGCCTACGCCTTGAGTTTCTAATAAATCTTCATAAGTAGATCCTATTACTTGTCGGGTTTGCTTACTACTTTTAACAGTTTGAAATATAGTGGTTAAAGGCATATTAAATTCCTAAGTTAACACCTTACCAAGCACATTTTGCCTATCCTCTAAAAGTCTAATTCGGTTTCTGAGGGAATGGGAGCGTCTGGTGATTAAGATTTGATGATATTACTAACATAAAGAATTAAAGTCAATCAAATAGTGAGTTAAATATTAACATTCGAATACATTTAAACTCAGTTTACGAGTCTAATTCGTTTCTGTAATTAACACTACAACATATCAGGAAAATGATAGTTTCTGGCATTTATTGAGAATACGGGGTTGAATACGACATGCAAAAATCTAAATTTAATTGTTGCCTGTTCCATAGAAAAAACAAAGCTTGAGATCTACCAGTACCATATAAAGCAGTTGAAATGATGAATACTTCACCCCAAGATATGAATTAAACAACCATCTGGAACAGTTATTGAATACTTTGTATCACCTGCAACATTTCGAGTTAGAGGTTCTTTACAGAAAGCTACGGAATTTCCTTTGAGCACCCCTTTTGACTTTCGATTATACAAAGCCTGATCTGTAAATCCTTGATTGGTTTCGAATAATAAAGATGTAATTGCTTATCTAAAACAATTCGTGACCTCTATTCACACTGTCTACTTCTCTACACATAGATGCCACTGAGCTACCAAACAAATCCACAAGATTTAATAAGGGAAATAAGAGAATTCCCGCGAAATTTACTAATGCTTCCCTGGATTCAATATACGCTTGACTTAAAGCTTCGGCACCTTCCTGCGTATTGCAGGTAATAAAATGAAGAATAGATTTTAATAAAAGGGTAAAGAGCACTAGAGTATGTTCTAATACAAAATAGGCAGCCACAAAAGGGGATGCGAGCACAGTAACCAATTTATCTCGAGCTTGAGAAACGTGGTTCATTGGCCGGAAAAATGTATGTGGTTCGCATTTATAAACCCGATAACCTATATCTATTGCACCTGCAGCCGCGGCTGCGGCTGCTGCTGAAAGGATCCCAGGGTAGGTGATAGCAGCTGCAATCTCAGCGGCACTCAGAACAGAGGCAAAAAAGCAATCTTTTAACGGATGACGAATTGTAGCTTCACCTGCGACACCTTTAAGTGTATTTAATTTAAACATGTTTTGTCCTTAAAATATTTTGGTCCATGAAATTCATAAAAATCCTAGTGATTATATACAAAATGGCATTGTTAAGCAGCAGATCAATTTTAAATGCTATTTTCTAAGTTCTTGCTAAGTATCTGGTAAGCTTTAAATAAAATTATAATAATGAATTTAAATGGTCAAAAATTCAAGTGGGCAGATCGAACTTTAAAGTTCTTTCATACATCGTCAAAATTTCAACCCAATAATTATCACTATTTAAATTTGCTTGCTTAATTAAAACGAATAGTATAAATTTCGCCTCACTGTCAAAATTTAATTCACAATTTATAGGAAAACACATGAAAACAAAAAGAGATATGAGCCTTGAGTTGCTCGGTGATGAAGGTATGCGGCCCTCAAAAATCGCCCGACCCGAAAATAAGAATGGATTGCTCTTATTAAATTTGGCGAGAGAAAAAAATGAGACCGGGCTGCGCCAGTTATTGGATAGTGGTGCCGATATCGATGAATTAATAACACCTTGTCAACAAAATAATATTGAAGATTTACCTGTCACTGCCTTCACAGCAACCTCTGCAGCAGCATTGCTGGCTATGAATGATAAGCAAGAAGCAGCTGAATTTTTACGAACAAAGGGTGGTGCATCTATCCATTTAATAGCTATTGGTGCTGCCAGGACACAAAATCACGCCTACGCCGAAATTTTGCATAAATTTGGAGCATTACTTTCAAACATAGCAAACGCCATTCCACTAAATATGGTTAATGATGAGAACAAGCTAATACTGCTTCTTGCAACAACTCAGTCCCGCATCTATAGGCAAAGGCTCTATAAGGAATTGTGTGAAAAACATAGCCAAACCCTTATCCATTTTCAAAATGCAAATTTACTTAACAAAATTGAAGGCATCATTGAAACAACCAGTTGGGTTTCTCCTATTGATTATAGAGTTCGGCTGATTCGTGCTCTGATACAACAATATCAGGAAGTCGATATATTGCAGGCAGAAAATATGCAGCTCATCATCACGACTTCAAAGACGTTTGCAATAACCCCTGAGCAAGCGCTGTACTTACTTTACGGTAAGGATTACTCCATCGGCATAAACAGTGTTGATTTGCCATTACCAGGTTCTCTGAAAGGCATTATTCTGAGCTACCTTGTTGTTATAAATATACAAGAACAAGCTGAGGTTTCAGATAAAAGTTTACTGCATCAAAAAGTCGATGAAATAGATCAGCATTACATCAATCAACCAGGTCGTTCGACCACTGATAATAGTGATATAACACCCCATTTTTTGATGACTTTATTTAATACAGTAGTAACTAACAGCCCCAATTTACTGGCCCATGCTTTAGAATATACAGCAGATCATAGCCAAAGCGTAAAAAATCCCAAATGCGGATTGTCATGGTTAAGTTCTGAGACTAGCAATAATCTGCGAAAGCAAGCCTCATTGGTTAGAAAAGTTGGTGATTCATTAGTAAATACTAAAAGTTATGCCGCATTAATTGGTGGGGGAGTTAAGATATTTTTTAGCCAAAGTAAATTAATGGATGACGCTGCAACTGTTTTGCATAATAAAATGGGCCCAGCTTATAATGTAAAAACAAACGATGATTTTACACTAGAAGTTTCTGTACTTTCCCGACCATAAGATCTCAATTTGAGCAGGAAGTGTATTCCTATTATTACAACAATTGGAATACATGGCCCTAATTCCCAAGGTGTTTAGACAGTCCACAGCATTGTGGCTTACTTTCACCTTGCTTAGGCTTCAATACTCCTTCCATAAACGCAATTCTGGCTACCTACTCAGTAGGCATTTTTTTCCATTCTTGTATTTTTTGAGCTCCTGTTTTTTTTCCACGAGTTGATTAAGTATTAGCATGTCATTGTAGGGTGAATGAAAGTGTCATCTAATTGAGTGCTAATCAGCGATGTGGTCTAGTTCAAGGGTTAACTACGCGTGGCTTAAGTGGGCGGAGCTAAATTTAACCAGGCAAAAATAGAATTATTAATTAAATGGACAACCTTATGGTTAACATAAACTCCCTTTGAGGTGGGTCGATATCTTATCCCCCTTTTTTGCCTCCACTTTCTACATTAAGATATTCAAAGCCTCCAGGACAACATAAATAGATATTTATCAATATCTTGCAATGCATCAAATTTCTCAATTTAACTTTCACTGCAATCCATCTATAGATTCATCTATGGTGTTGTAATTAAATTTAAACCCATGATGAAGTAACTTTTGGGGCAATACTCTTTCAGAATCTGTTAAGATAACAAAGCTTTGGCCAATGAGAAATTTCAGAAGAGGTCTTGGTATCGGTATCCCAAGTCTTTTTGTAAAACGCAATTTATTCAATAAAGCTGTATTCGTACAGGGGTTAGGTGCGGTCACATTGACGGCCCCCTCCTTAATAGTGTCGCTATCAGCAATAAATTCAATAGCTCTTGCAACATCGTTAATATGTATAAATGGGACGAATTGTTCACCCGTGGCAAACCTAGAGGTTAAGAAAAAAGCTGCCAGTTTAAAGTAAGGTAAAAGACCGCCAGTATTAGAAAGTACATGGCCTATTCTTAAATGAACAACATTACATTCTGCTTTATTTGCCCTTTTTTCAATTTCCTTACAAGTTTCTACTCTATAGGTTGTTCCCGGAGCGCGTCCAATAATTGGCTTACTTTTTTCTGTTAATATAGCTTCACCCGCATCACCATAAAAGCCTGCAGCGGATGCTTGTAGAAATTTCAATGGTTTTTCACCTGCATTTTTTATATTAATTAATATATTTTCAATCACTTGAAAGCGTGAGTTAGCTATATGGGATTTTACAGAATTAGTCCATCTTTTTGATCCAGGGCTTGCACCACTTAAATTTAATATAATGGTGTTGCTATCAATGATATCAGACCAGTCTTCATATAATACTCTGACTTTGATCCCTTCTAGGTTTATTTTTGTATCTGCAAAGCGGCTTAAGCAGTACACCTCATACCCTTTTTTAATACATTCCAAACACACTTCTTGTCCAATCATCCCAGATCCACCTGCGATGATAATTTTTTTGTTTTTGATTATGCCTGGAGGGTTAATTTTAAATTGACCATAATAATGTAATAAAGAGCCTACGAGAGGACAAGAAATTTTACCGTCGAATTCCCAGCCCAGTTGAGTAGGTTTTTCAATCCATTCTGATTTTAACAAATGTTTAGAAAAGGGTATTTTAAATAAATCGGTCCATGTTAACCCTTCAGAGCTATATTTTAACGTTTTATTTGGTTGAAGTTGTATTTTATAAATGAACCGAAGTGTTTTATCTAGGAAACCACCAATACCTTCACTAAGAAATACCTGTCGGTTAAACCCACAAAACCCTGAGTGTGTCGTTGAGTAAGTTCGCTGATCAGGGCTTTTATAGCCGAATACACGTTTCCAACATTGTACACCTTTAGATAATGGGACTACTTCGGCATAAAAAGGACCCTGATACATGTCTTTGGGAAATCCTAAACATTTTTCTAGCACCCATGTTAAATACTTAGCTTTTTTTACTGTAATTACACCAAAACCACTGCCTCCAATCCTTGAAGTCTTAAATGCTTTTATAGGGTCATCAAGTTTAGAAGACTGTATAAAAATTCCACCAATAAAAGAAGATTGGGTGTCATCTGTTATTGATAATTGGGGAGCCTGCCAGTATATTGCCCGAGTAGATCCCCCCAAGCTAAAAGATACTACATAATTAAATATGCGTTGTTGCAAAGAAGGGAAAAACCTTGCAGCCGTATACATGAACATATTTCTAAATTGCTTAAGGAGTGGGTTTTGGACTTGCCCAATTGTTGCAATTGTGTCTGCTATATTTTGGACTGTTTTTGCACGAATTTTTCGCTCGCGTACATAGTCTGATACACCTTGCAAATAATCTATTCTATCTAGTTTAGAGACCAAACAAGCAGCGTCTTCTATACCTAATCCTGCTCCTTGAGCAATATTAGGTGCAGTAGCATGAGCGCTATCTCCCAACAATATTACCCTATTATCAAGAGCTGCCCAAGGAAATGTTTCAACATCTTGAATCTTGGCAATATCAGTACGCAGTATTTTATCTGTTAAGCTAATTAATTTCACATAATCAAGTATAGAACCAGAAGCTCCTCGAATAGGCTCCCATGAGCGGACTAAATCGATCAAGAAAGCCTTTGTTTCATGATCTATTAAGCGAATATCTTTGATAGGAGATAAATACTTATGGTGTTCTTGGGTCTTAATGGCTATAAACCAAAAGACATTGGGTGGTTTTAGGGGTACATAACCAAAGCGAATTTCATGATTGCCGTGTTGTATGGATTTAGAACTTCCCCATGTTTCAAACGATGATGACCACCACATATCTAAAGCGGTTACTGGTAACTTAGGATTTGCACGAAAATAGGTATAACCAAGATCAGTCTTGGTAATTGGAGGGTGCTTTAATTCAGCCATCAAAATATGTCGTATTTTTGAATGAATGCCATCACAGGCAATGAGTAAGTCGCCCTTATATAATCTATTATGACAGCTAATGATGACTTTATCAGCATCCCTTTGGTAGCCTTCAATTGTTTGTCCTGTGATAAGCTCAAAATTGTCTGCTTGTTCTAAGCCTGCTAACAGTAAATTTAATAAATCATCTCTTATTACAGATTGTACGGGAAATAGCCCATCAAAATCTGGATGAGCTTTTGCTAATATTCTTGCTTTGTAATCCCTATAACTAGGGTTTGGCATTTTATAGCCAAATTTATCTATGAACTCATGAAAGTTTGGTATGTTTTTCAATACGGATTGGCTTGGAGGCCAAAGGCCTATCCCGCCTCCAATGCTCTCTTGAAGGGGGCATATGGTTTGCTTAGACTCAAATAGTGTTACCCGAACTTTATTTTTTTTTTCACCATGTACTAATAAATTAGCAAGCGTTAATCCAGAGATGCCCCCGCCTACTATTAAAACATGGATTGTAGTTTTCATTATATTTCTTCAACCATAGCAGTAGTTAGTCGCTGGCGCGTAATTGTTTCTTACCCAATCCTGTCTGTGGAGAATTGCTAAATTGGCAAAAAAATAAAAATACACCAAGAGGTTATTTATATTTTTCCCTCAACATAGCTAAAGTAGTGTGAGATAACCCAGTAAATAGACCAATCTCATCAAGAGGTTTGTTTGCTTTTATCATGTTAATGGCTATTTTTTCAATCCCAATAGCTTCGCCTTCAGCTCTGCCTTCA
>JACCWN010000154.1 GCA_013697625.1 Legionella sp. | reverse complement strand
AAATCTGCGCTCCCCAATGACTGACGCCTTGTCGTATGCCTTATGTTTTGCCTTCGGCAAAACATCCGGCCCTAAGGCTACCAGGGACTACAGGCCTCGGTCTTCGACCTTCCTTGGCCTGCAGCGGAGGTGGAAATGAACACCCTATTGCAATTTAACCTGTACTTTTGTAGGATTAATTTGGCTACTTATCTTATTGGGAAAATCAAATGTTAGGGAAAACAACCATTACAACAATTTTTTCCATGCTCGTAAATCCTTGTTTTTCTGGCTTCTATGTAGGGGGTGCCATAGGTCCAGAAGGTGCTATGTTTACACAAAAAGCTTATGTTGTACAAACGGGACCTAACAATCTTAATATTATTGATAAAAATCATTTTGCAGGCTATGGTGGCTTTGGTTCTTTATTTGCAGGCTACGGTTGGGCTATAAATAGATTGTATTTAGCCGGTGAAATCAATGCAAATGTGAGTTCTGTCCAGTATGAATATATCAATTTTGAATTTGTAAATAGTAACTTTGCCAGGACAACCTTTACAATAAAACACAGTCAGGGTTTAAGCCTTTTACCTGGACTATTGCTTGGCCCAGATACATTATTTTATGGTCGTTTGGGCTATGCCAATGGGCGAGTTAAAATCAATGAGTCAGATACTTCAATAAGCAGTTCTAACAGCAACCGCCCAGGCTTTCGTTATGGTTTAGGGATGAGACATAGGGTATCTTCTTGTTGGGCTGTGATGATGGATTACAGTCAAATCCATTATAAAGGCATCAATAGCAGTGTTTTCGATCCGGTGGGTTCAGTTTTAAAAAATACTAAAATTACCCCTTATACAGCGCAAGTTGCTTTTGGGTTGATATATAATTTTGACTCACCAATACCTCAAGAAATAACTAAAGACTAGGCGGTAAATCACTCAGTGTAGCCCGTATTAACGAAGTGTAATACGGGTTTATTGCAGAAATTGGCCCTATGACACTGCCTTCATACGGGCAACGTGCTCCCCATACCTACTGTCCCCTATGAACGACCTGGGAAATCCCTATTATATCTGCTAATCTTATATTATAGGGGAATTTTTAGGAGAATATGATGTATAAAAGGGTATTGTTCGCAACTGATTTTGATAAAGTTGGCATAACCGCGGCACACAAGGCTAAAAAAATTGCTGATGAGAATGGTGCTGATTTGATTTTAGTGCATGTTGTAGAACCCATACCTGCCTATGCTTATCCTGGATTTGCTGGTTTTGCTGAAGTGGAATTATCAATTCGTGAACAAGCAGAAAAAGAATTAGACGACCTTGCTACCCAACTGGGTGTAGATTTTAAACATCGTTTTATTGAATTTGGTTCTACCAAAAACGAGATTTTAAGAGTAGCAGAAGAACATAACATTGATTTGATAGTAACAGGCAGTCATGGCAAACATGGTCTGTCCTTATTGTTGGGTTCTACAGCAAATGCCATCTTGCATGGTGCAAATTGTGATGTTTTGATTGTAAGACCTAAAGAAAATCCCGAAAGTTGATTCTTACCCAATAACATATAATTGTGCATGAATATGCATGCTTATTTTGTCATATCCTAGAAAAACGGTATAATGTTCTTTTAACTCGAATATTTATCTTGTATGAAGTTATTACGACACTTGCCACATCTAACCGACTTTGAAAATGGCGTGGTTGCTACTGTTGGAAATTTTGATGGGGTCCATTTGGGGCATCAAAAACTCATCAAGGCATTAAGAATTCAAGCAAATATTTTAAAATTGCCCTTGGTTCTGATATTATTCGAACCTCTTCCCAAAGAATATTTTAAAAAAGCTACAGCCCGGCTTTCAAGTTTAAGAGAAAAACTCGCAATATTAAAAAATTGTCAGGTTGATTATGTTTATTGCATAAAATTTAATGATGTTTTTGCTCAGACCACGGCCTTAGAATTTGTTAATACTTATTTATTTTCAAATTTGAAGGTGAAATATCTCTTGGTGGGTAGAGACTTTAGATTTGGGAAAAATAGGGAAGGCTCCATCGAATTACTTCAAGAGATGGGTCTAAAGCATGGTTGTGATGTACAATTGGCAGCAGATTTCAGTATTGGGGATGAAAAAGTAAGCTCTACAAAGATAAGACATGTATTAGAACAGGGACAGTTAAATGTAGCAGCCTTGTATTTGGGTCGACCCTATAGCATGTGTGGGCGGGTTATTTACGGTGATGGCCGTGGTAGGCAATGGGGTGTGCCCACAGCTAACTTAAGTTTTAATCGGACCTCTTTGCCATTAGAAGGGGTTTTTGCAGTTGAAGTCCAACTGAATTCAAGCAAATTTCATGGTGTTGCTAACATTGGTAGGCGGCCCACGGTTGATGGTACAAAAAATAGCTTAGAAGTACATTTATTTGATTTTGATGCCTCTATTTATGGTGAACTGTTGCAGGTAGTTTTCTTGCATAAGTTACGCAAGGAAGTTAAATTCACAAGTTTGAATGCATTGATAGAGCAAATTCATAAAGACATTGCATTGGCTAAGCGTTATTTTTTGGATTATTAAACCTGAGCTTTGGGGGTAAAGTGGCTATCGGGGCACTTATAAAATTTACAAAAAGCAATTTCTGCTGGGACCTTTAGAGAGTAGCATTAAATGATTGAATACAAAGACACCTTAAATCTTCCGCATACCAACTTCCCCATGAAGGCTAGTTTGGCCACACGTGAACCCCTTATGCTCGCCCAATGGCAATCACAAGAACTTTACAAACAAATTCGCAAATCAAGGTCAGGCAGACCATCTTTTATTTTGCATGATGGCCCGCCCTATGCAAATGGACACCTGCATTGCGGTCACGCCTTGAATAAAATTTTAAAAGATATTGTCATCAAATCAAAAACCCTCAGTGGATTTGATGCGCCTTTTATACCTGGATGGGACTGCCATGGTTTACCAATAGAGCTTAATGTAGAGAAAAAAATAGGCAAGGCTGGTGTTAAGATACATGCGCGTGATTTCAGAGCCAAATGCCGTGAATATGCAGCCAGCCAAATTGATATCCAAAGAGAAGAGTTCCAAAGGCTTGGTGTGTTCGGTGACTGGTACAACCCTTACATCACAATGGATTATAAATACGAGGCCGATGTGGTTAGAGCCTTGGGGCTTATGATACAAAATGGACATTTACAACAAGGCTTTAAACCCATCCACTGGTGTATTGATTGTGGCTCCGCTTTGGCTGAAGCAGAAGTTGATTATGAAGATAAAACCTCACCTTCCATAGATGTAGCCTTCCTTGCAGTCGATGCGCAAGCATTTTTAGCTCACTTTGATAAAAAATTGCAGACAAAACCTGTCAAGCTGGTTATATGGACAACCACCCCATGGACGCTTCCAGCCAATGAAGCTGTGTGTTTAAATGCTTTGATTGAGTATTCTTTGGTGGATACCAAGGACACATATCTTCTGATAGCTACAGAATTGGTTGAATCGGTTATGACTCGGTACGACAACCATGACTATGTAATCCATGGCAAACAAAAAGGTCAGGTTTTTGAACATTTAAAATTAAAACATCCTTTTTATGAGAGAGAAGTGCCAGTAGTATTAGGTGAACATGTTGCCATTGAAACCGGGACAGGCTGTGTGCATACAGCGCCTGCTCATGGTGTAGATGACTATATTATTGGAAAAAAATACGATCTGCCGTTGATTAATCCAGTACAAAGCAATGGCTGTTTTGCGGAAGATGTGGAACTGTTTGCAGGTGTTTCTGTATTAAAAGCCAATGACAAAATAATAGACGTCCTAATGGATAAGGGCATGCTGTTGGCGCAAAAGCGCATTTTACATAGTTATCCACATTGTTGGCGTCATAAAACGCCTACGATTTTTTTGGCAACACCACAATGGTTTATTTCTATGGAGAAAAATGATCTTCGCCATAAGATTATGAATCAAGTCAATACTGTGAAATGGATACCTGAATGGGGTAAAGCACGCATCCATAAAATGATTGAAAGCAGACCTGATTGGTGCATATCAAGACAAAGAGCTTGGGGTATCCCAATGCCTTTATTTGTTCACAAGTCAACCCGCGAACTGCATCCTGATACCTTAAATCTTCTTGAGCAAGCAGCTAGTTTGATTGAGGCATCAGGCATTGATGCATGGTTCGAACTAGAACCTGCGCAATTATTAGGGGAAGATGCGGCCTATTACGATAAAATAACAGATACAATGGATGTCTGGTTAGATTCAGGCGTGTCACATTTTTGTGTATTAAAACAAAATCACTCTTTCCCAGCCGATGTCTATTTTGAGGGTTCTGACCAACACCGTGGCTGGTTTAATTCCTCATTGACAACAGCCGCTGCCATGTTTGGTCAGGCACCTTATAAAACTGTTTTAACCCATGGCTATACTGTTGATTCAGAAGGGAAAAAATTATCTAAGTCTAGTGGTAATTATGTAGCTTTAGATAAGATGATAAGTCAATATGGCGCAGATATTTTAAGATTGTGGGTATCCTCCACAGATTATCGTAATGAAGTCAGTATTTCCGATGAAATCATCAAGCGCATAGCCGATGCTTATCGTAGAATACGAAACACTGCAAGATTTATGTTGGCAAATTTATTTGATTTTGATCCTGCACAATGCGTTGCAGACAAAGAGCTCTTGGAATTGGATAGGTGGGCATTGGCACGTTGTCAATCAATACAAAAAGACATTTTATTAGCGTATGAGCAGTATAATTTTCACCATATTTTCCAGAAAATTCATAATTTTTGTGCAATAGACATGGGTAGTTTTTATCTTGATTTAATTAAAGACAGACAATATACCACTGCCACAGACAGTAGGGCTAGACGTTCTTGCCAAACAGCACTGTATCATATCACCAAAGCGCTTACACTTTGGTTGGCTCCTATTTTATCTTTCACGGCAGAAGAAATATGGCAATTGATCCCAGGATCCAATAAACAATCCATTTTTTTAGAAGCTTGGTATGAGGACTGGCCTACCATCGATTGTGTGAATATTGAAGACTGGGAACAGTACCATGTGGTTCGTGATGAGGTGAATAAGGCTTTGGAGGAAACAAGAGGTACAGGGGACATTGGTTCTGGACTGGCAGCAGAAGTTACCTTATATGCAGATGATACACTCATGCCCAAACTCACACGATTGGGTGAGGAATTGAGGTTTTTATTAATAACCTCTGAGGCTAAAGTCTTACCTCTGAATCAAAAACCGGTGGGGTTACGGGTTACAGAATCTGGTTTGGGAGTTGAGGTTGCAGCAAGTAAGTATGAAAAATGTGCTCGTTGTTGGCACAGACGGCCTGACATAGGGCAACAGGACCAACACCCAACCTTGTGTATGCGGTGTATTGGAAACATATCTGGAGATGATGAAGTGAGACAATTTATATGAAACGAGGACTTTGGTTTTTACTCAGCAGCCTTGTGGTGCTTCTAGATCAGGTAAGCAAATATTGGGTAAGTGTGACTTTGATTCCGTTTAAGCCTGTACCTATCTTGCCTATACTGAATTTGAATTTAGCCTACAATACGGGTGCTGCTTTTGGTTTTTTAAATACTGCTGGAGATTGGCACAAATTGTTTTTTGCAGCTTTTAGTTTGGTCATGAGTTTGGTATTAACCATATGGTTATGGCGTGCCACCAAACAGGATAAATTTCAAGCTACAGCCTTAAGTCTAATTTTAGGAGGCGCATTGGGTAATTTGTTAGATCGCGCTTTAAATGGATATGTAATTGATTTTATTGATGTATTTTATAAAAATCATCATTTTGCTACCTTTAACATAGCAGACAGTGCCATTTGTCTTGGGGCCTTCTTATTGTTTTTCGAACTGCTATTTCCACAGAAACAAAATTCCACCAAATTGAATTGTCTATAAAGTATAGTGATATTCCCGGGGTTTTGAAGAAATTTCGGGGACAGATTTCAATACTTAAAAATCTGTGGATGGGCATTTTGATCCCTATAGGGTTAAGGAACACTGTACTAAGTCGAGTACATCAATTGGACAGGCAGTCGTGTGCTTGCATACCAACTAGTGATCATTTTATTTAGATGCTGAGTAAATCATTGTCTAAATTATCAGTATGGCCTGTGTAATAGCTTCTATCATTACCTTGAAGAATGTAAACCCAAACATAACATAATATAACTCCGTTGGTTGTTATCTGTGTGTATGCTTCGTGACGGCGAGTTGGACTCTGTGCCACCTTATCAGATCAGTATTCGCGCCTCCTAAGCACGAACCGGATTGGGGTAACTTTAAACATTTTTTTGGATCCTAACAACCCATTAAATACACTAAGGCTTGTGATTAGAGATGTTTTTTAACTGTTCAAATTTGAGATGATCTCGCCCTGGATTTTAGACAGAGGAAAATACCTATTTTATTAACATAAACATAATACCCTTTTTTGAGTAAAGGATTTTTCAAAAATTGGTAGAATAAATCCAATTATTAACTACTATTATACATATAACTTTTATTCTGCATCTTTGACAAGGAATTATTTTATGAAAATTCTAGGTGTGCAAGTTTTAAAAGGGCCTAATTATTGGTCAAAAGACAGAGTGATTGTTTTGAATTTAGACTTAGGCCCTTACGAATATCTTCCCACCAATGAATTGCCCTCATTTAATGAAAGCTTAAAACAACTGATGCCTTCTTTATATACACACCGTTGTTCTATAGGGACGGAAGGTGGTTTTTATAAACGGTTGGAGCAGGGTACCTGGCTTGGGCATGTATTGGAACACATCGCCTTGGAATTACAAACCTTGGCCGGTATGAATTGTGGCTTTGGAAGAACCATAGGTACTGCAAAAACTGGAATTTATGATGTTGTTTATGAATTTGTTAGTGAAAAAGCTGGTTTGTATGCCGGGAAACTTGCCCTTGACATCGTGACTTGCTTAGCTGAAGGCGGACATTATAGTCAATTGGCAGATCAATTAGGAATTTTAAGGAACATATATATCGCTAATAAACTTGGTCCCAGTACGCAAGCGCTGGTAGATGAGGCCATAAAAAGGAATATTCCTGTGGCTTATGCTGAAAACAGCTCCTTTGTGCGATTTGGTCAAGGGTGTCATCAGCAAAGGATGTGGGCAACTGTTTCTTCACATACAAGTTCGATTGCCGTTGATATAGCTTCAAATAAAGACATGACCAAAAACTTGCTCAAATCCCATTTCATTCCCATCCCCAAGGGTGTGTTGATAGAAACATTGGAGGAGATGGACAAAGCCCTACTAGAGATTGATTTTCCTTTGGTTGTAAAACCTTTGAATGGAAATCATGGTAGAGGCATTCTAACGCATATTTACACGCGAGAAAAAGCACTCATAGGCTTTGCCTTGGCAAAACAAATATCAGAAAAAATAATTGTTGAGCAACAGATTCCAGGTGATGATTATCGCTTTCTTGTGATTAACTATAAACTGGTGGCAGTTGCAAAAAGAACCCCAGCCAGGATTATTGGCACGGGGTTTCATTCGGTACAGCAGTTAGTGGACATTGCAAATGAAGATCCCAACCGTGGACCGTATCACGAAAATATCTTAACAAAAATAGAAATTGATGAGGTAAGCTTATCCATCATGAAAGAAAAAAACTTACATGTGGATTCAATTTTACCCAAAGATGAGGTGGTTTATTTAAAAGGTATCGCCAATTTAAGCGCAGGTGGCACTGCAATGGATGTCACCGACATGGTACATCCTATCAACATCAAGCTTGCAGAACGCATTGCGCGTATCATCAATCTTGATATTTGTGGTATTGATATCATTGCCCAATCCATCAGCAGTCCCATTGGCTCTAACAATGGCGCAGTGATTGAAGTGAACGCAGGTCCTGGTTTTCGTATGCATTTATATCCAACACAGGGCAAGCCTCGCAATGTTGCAGCAGCAGTGCTAGATATGTTTTATCCTGAAGGCCAACCCGCACATATTCCGGTGGTCGCTGTAACTGGTACAAATGGCAAAACAACAGTGGTTCGATTGATTGCCCATTTAGCTAAGATAGTCAAGCATTGTGTAGGTTTTACCACTACCGAAGGCATTTATATCAATGACGAACTCATCCATGCCGGAGATTGCAGCGGGCCTTTGAGCGCTGGTGCGGTCTTATCAAATCCAATGGTTGATTATGCGGTGCTAGAATGTGCTCGTGGTGGAATTATCCGTTCAGGCTTGGGTTTTGACCAATGTGATATCAGTATCATTACCAATATTTCAGAAGATCACTTAGGACTTGAAGAGATTGAGACCTTAGAGCAATTGACACGAGTGAAAGCTGTAGTGGCTTTTAGCACAAAAAAAACAGGCTATGCAATTTTAAATGCAGAAGATCCAAGGCTTGTCCTCTTAAGCAAAGAACTACAATGCAACATTGCCTTATTTGGTTTATGTGACAATGCAATCATCAAAGCGCATTGTAAATCGGGTGGTATGGCCTGTTACATTGAAAATGATTTCATAGTTGTTAAACATGGCAAAAACAAAAAACAGTTGGCCCAAATCCCAGATATCCCCTTAACCTTCAAAGGCAGTGCCTCTTGCATGATAATGAATTTATTACCTGCAGCTCTAGCTGGCGTTATCAGTGGTTTCTCTTTAGAAAAAATCGCAGCTGCCATGCGTGAGTTCTTGCCTGTTCCCAACACACTGCCAGGACGTATGAACATTTTTAATTTTGATAAGTACAATTTGATGATAGATTATGCGCACAACGAGGGCGCTTACATTGAACTCAAAAACTATTTTAGTCAATTAAAAGACAAAAGGAAAATAGGCATCATCGGGGCAGTTGGTGATAGAAAAGATTCAGATATCCAAAAAATTGGCTTTTATTCAGCGCAGATATTTGATGAAATTATTATTAAGCACGATAAGGATTCAAGGGGCAGCACCAATGAGCGTCTGACCACTTTGCTCAAGGAAGGGATAATGCATTCTCAATTGCAACCCAAAATTGATGTGATTACGGATGAATTTGAAGCTGTTCAACATGCTATCAATAATTCATGCGATAAGACCTTTATATTTTATTCCCCGGAAAATGTATTTAAAGCAATTGAATTCATAGAAAATGTTCAGAAGAATTCAACGATTGCGAGGCCAACATGACGCCCAAAGGTAAACTTCTCATCATCGGTGGCGCAGAGGATAAGAAAGGATTTCCTATGATTGATAAGATGAAGGAATTCACACGGTATGAAATCCTCAGTGAGCTGTTGCCTCATTCTCAAAATAAAAAAATTGAAATTGTCACCACTGGCTCTGAAGTGCATGAAGAAGTTAAAAAAACCTATAAAGATGTTTTTAATGATTTGGGCTACGGCAATGTAGGCTTTATTCCTATCAAAGAACGCAGTGAAACGCACAAAAAAAATTACTTAACCAGGGCAGAAGACGCTGGGGTAATATTTTTTACAGGGGGCGATCAATTTAGATTGTCTACCATTCTTGGGGGTACCACCTTTGTTGATATTATAAAGGCCAGATATCAAACTGATGAAACCTTTATCGTGGCTGGGACCAGTGCTGGAGCAATGGTTATGTCTACGGTAATGATAATGGGTGGGGGGTTAACCGAAGCACTATTATATCGTAATTTACATACCTGTTCTGGCTTAGGCTTTATGCCTTCTTGTATTATAGATACCCATTTTATAAAACGTGGGCGGTTTGGCCGACTGGCACACGCAATCATTATGAATCCAGATCAATTGGGAATCGGATTGGGAGAAGATACAGCATTGATTATAAAAAATGGAACAGATGCTGAATGTCGTGGCTCCGGCATGGTTGTAATCATAGATGGAAGACGCGTGAATCAAACGAACATAACCACCGTGCAAGAAGGTGAACCGGTATTCGTAGAAAATCTAAAAGTCCACCTTTTGGTCAAAAAATGTCATTTTTACTTGGACACCAGAACCTTAGCAAAACCCGCTATACCCTTGCCTAGAACTTATTAGGAGAAATTGCATGGGAAAATTCATAATTGCCGTTCATGGCGGCGCCTCAGAATCTTCACCCTTTTTAAAGAAAAATGAAAAAAATGTCAAAGCCTGTCTTACTCAGGCGGTGAACGAGGCCTATCACCTGTTGGAACAAGGCAACAGTGCCTTGGACGCCGTTGAAATGGCAGTTAAAATACTAGAAGATAACCCCTTATTTAACGCAGGAAGGGGGTCCGCCCTTAATTGTAATGGTAAAGTTGAAATGGATGCATCCATCATGAATGGACGAACCTTAGCTGCTGGAGCCATTTGTATGGTGACCTGCGTTAAAAATCCTATTTCTCTTGCACGTCTTGTCATGGAGAAGACCGCTCATGTCTTACTCTCTGGCTATGGTGCCCTAGAGTTTGCAGAACAAGAGAAGATTGCTTTGGAGGCTGAGGACTATTTTATTGCTGAACATCAAGTCGATGAATTACAAGCTTTAAAACATGGTACTGTTGGTGCTGTGGCTTTGGATAAAGCAGGTAATTTGGCAGCTGCCACCTCAACTGGGGGAACCTGTAAGAGTCTTCCTGGCAGGGTAGGGGACAGTTGCATCATTGGTGCTGGTTGTTATGCCAATAACAAATCCTGTGCTGTGTCTGGAACAGGAGAGGGTGAATACCTAATACGTGGCGTTGTGGCTAATACCATAGCCTTAATGGTAGAACGCAATATGTCTATTGAAGAGGCTAGTAAGCATGTTATTTTTGAAAGAAACCCGCTTGGGGGTGAAATGGGTGTCATCAGTGTGGATTCAAAGGGGGATTTGGGTATCTCCTTTAATACTGAAATTATGAAAAGAGCATGGAAGTCTTCAGATGGATTGTTTGATGTGAAAATTTAACTTATTTTTTGAGAGATTAAATTGCAGGATAAAGAATTCAGTGATTTCTCACTGGAATCATTCTTTATCCTGCTCTAATATTATTATTTTGAGCTTCCAGAAGAACTAGAACTAGAACCAGAAGAACTAGAAGGATTTAGAGATTGTTTATCACACATAAGCATATATTTCGCGTGATCCTGACTGCCGGCAGATGAACCAGAAGCACTTGAAGTAAGATCAGCTTTGAATTTTACTACATTGGATGCTGCTACGCCTAAACTAGATGCTGCTGCACTTTCTGTTGCCCCTGCTCCTGATGTAGTATCTAATGCTACACACTTTGGAGTAACTGTAGCTGTCATGGAAGTACTAGGACTACTGGAACTAGTCGAAGTTGAGTCATCCACTGCTGAAGTTTGACAAAAAGCGGCTGTACTTGAGAGCATTGCTCCAATAAGGACTAATTTATACATGTTGTTCTCCTTTTATAATTATTCATCCGTCAGTGAATCTGAACGTTTTTAGAATCACTGTTTTTAAAGTATAGACCAATAAATAAAATGTATTAAAAAAGAGCAAAAATAAAAATGAGTTTTTGTAGGAAATTAAAATGAACTATACTCAAGGTATGAAGGATAGTTTCAAAGGAGGCTGTATTAACCCAGTGGGAGACTGCATAATTTTAATGATTTATCACTCGTGCTGGACTGTAATGAACAATTAGAGGAGTGATGTAATGCACAAATACCATTTCAAAGGGTTTTACCTTTCCTACGACATAACATATTCACCGCTATTTAAATATTATGAAGCAAAGGGTGAGGTAAATCGGATAGAAGATAAGAAAATTACCTTTAAAAAAGTTTTTGGTACTGAAGTTGCAACATCCAGAGCAGCTATCGGTGAAATAAAAAGATTAATGGAAGCATTTATTGACTCAAATTGGCATCAATATAAACTTCTAAAAGTTGAAAGACCAAAATACAACATACATGATTCTTGAAGTAGAAAATAAAAGCGATGAAAAGAAATTTAATCCTTAAATTTGCAATCTTCAAAAAATAGGGGCAATGCTGAGGTCTTTTATTAAGTATTATCATCAGAACAGTCTCTATTTTCATACTCATTATTATTTTCCCTCTAGAATTATATAGTGGTATAATGAATACCAACATACAGCACCAATCACCAGTGATACTGGAGTAAATTTTAATAATTAAGCAAATTATTTAATGAGTTATATATTCACCTGTATTACGCTTGCGCTAATACAGGCTACTTTGGTTGATACCCCCGCACTTGTAGCCTGTATTAGACGAAGTCGTAATACAGGTTATCCATTCATGAAGTAAGCGTCGACTATCTGATAACGCTTAAAAGTAATTCATTTCAATAATTAAGAAAATCTTTTTTCTGGTGCTATATATCACCTATATTACTCTGCGCCAATACAGGCTACATGGTTGAATACCCCCCCCGCACTTGTAGCCTGTATTAGACGAAGTCGTAATACAGGTTATGCCATTCATAATGTAAGCGCCAACTATCTGTTTGCGACGATTAGACATTGGTCTATTTCCCAAGTGTCCGGGATCCATTTAAAACTAGCATTGTGTCCGCTGCTGGATGGATCTCGGATCTTAAGTGTGACTAAGCTCGCAAGCTCGCCAAGTCACACTAAATTCCGGGACGACATTATCTTATTCAGGGCGTCATGTCTTTGATATGGAGCTATGCTAATACAAGCTACATTGTTGAATACCACCGCACATGTAGCCTGTATTAGACGAAGTCGTAATACAGGTTATGCGGTTCATGAAAGTCAACTATCTGAATATCCTAGGCGTGTTTAAGACATTTCACGTTTTTTTTTCCTTCTTATCTCTAGTACAACGTTTCAGTGATTCTGTCCTATTACATTAAACCTAATTTCCCGAAAAATTATCGCTAGGTTTTACTTGGCCGGTTCAATATTTAAACATTCCAAGATTTCCCTCTGGGGCTTCGTT
>JACCWN010000139.1 GCA_013697625.1 Legionella sp. | reverse complement strand
GAAATGTAAGGTCTACGATAATAAAATTATCGTTCAGGAAAAAACAAAAATTCATAAGAAAATCTTTGAATTAACCGACCTTCAACCTGAGGCGATCCTAGTGCCTAATTCTTGGGGAATTTAGGAAAATAATTGGCAATTTGTCTTAAAGTAGAAATTCTTGGATCGAATGTAATCCCTGAGATAAGACGATGAATAGTATTGTATGGTACCTGTAAATGATTGGCTAACTCACTTTCACTAAGTTGATGAATCTTGGGTAAATTATATAGGTTTGTGGGTAGAATAGCTCCGGGTTCATTCATGATTAGGTCTTTTAAAGATAATGTAGGACAAAATTTGGATTAGAAAACAGAGCCCATATAAAGATTTTGACCGGAACTTTAATGTTTTTTATTCGCTAACCGATTAATTTCTTCTTGCGTTAATTTAGTAACTTTGGAAATAAGCTGAATATCAAGTTTTTCTTTTAGCATGCGAAGAGCCGTTTCTTGAGACTCTTGAAGCCTTGCTTGCTGGATAGCTTGTTGCCCCAGTGTCATAACCTTCTCCTCGATATCTTTTGAGAACTTCTGATGCAAGAAAGCCCAAAACTGACTTGAATCGGATAAATTTCCTTCATTATAGATGTAGTATAACAAATCAGCGACTTCATCGCTATAACCTTGCTGTTCTAGAGCCTGGAACGTGGATAACAAAACTTTCTCTAAATAGTCCTGAAGGTTAGAATCAAACACATGTTTTAAACTAAGCAGTAATGCCTGGGCTTGAACATGATTTTGTAGCTTTTCTCTTAATTCTTCATCTGGAATCGCGGCCAAATCCACAAGGCTTGCAGGTGTTTTAAATAAATTATCAAATAAAGGTCTACATGCTTCTGGTTCAATTAAATCTCGTAAGGTCAATGAATGTTTATAAGGTTTTGCTGCATTCGATATGATAATTGGGTAGATAAAGGGGAGCTGAACTGATTTGGCACGGCTTTTAGAAGACTTCCTAATATGGTCCCATATTAGGCCCATATAGCAAAATAGCCTAAGTGGCAACCAAACATCAGGGTCACGCTGCTGCTCAATAAGAAACCAGATGTAGCAATCGCCCTCTTTTCCTATACAACGAGTTTTAAATAAAACATCAACCTCTCTAACACGATGTTGAGCATCGACAAAGGAATCAGGCTGCCTTTCTAAGAAATTAAGATCGATTAGGGACTTGACCTCAAATGGTAAATATACCTCTAATACGTCTCTTGCAGTCGCTATGTTCGATAATAAACGTTTTACAAGCTTGTCATGGGGTTTATCAACAGATGATTTATCTTCTGTTTCTTTATCGTCTGCTTTTATTGTCATATAAGGCCTAATAATAGCTGTTAGCTCGATTTGAATGAAATGCTTCAAACATTACATTCAAAGCAGGTTAATTCTGACGATGAATCAGGTTCAAGTAACAGTGAAAGCCCGTATAGGCGTTAGTATAAAGCTCTAGTTGCTTGGTATCCGTTTGCTGCACAATGGACTTAGCCTCAGGCTCTACCGTTTGAAGTTTAACTAGTACTGTGTTTTCATCAAATCCTGACATAAATAGATAATTCACTTTTCGGTGAATATCAGCAATTAATTTTGTATGATACTTTGAAATAGACATGATTTATTCTAATAATATATATGGATGAAATATAACATAAAATCATTAATTATAATATAAAAAACATCTGATAAGTTCTACTGTATATACGAGATTGTTGCAAAATAAATAATTCTTAAGTTAGCTCGTTATAAAATATTATTTATTATATTAACAGTTTCAAAGAAAATAGTAGTATTTAACAAAATGGTTAAAGCAAAAAGCCCACCCTCGCAATTCATATTTTGATTACAAAGCATGTTCTTCTGAAGGCTGTTTCTTGGTACGCTTAACAGGCCGTTGATGTTCTTTCCATTCCTTATCTTTAGCTAAAACAAATAAGGCTGATTCTTCAATAAAAAAGTCGATATTTTCAATCTGGGCCCATTGACAGTATTCTTTTATTTTAGCCAATACTTCCGAGTTCATGTCCACTTTAATTTTTTCTTTCTTTATTGATTTATTACTTTTAATAATTGCCATAATTAGCACCCACAGAAATTTTAAAATGAAAATATAAACAAATTTAATTGTGAAAGCAACAACTACGACAAAAATACACAGGCAAAACAATGCAACTAAATAAAAATGTGATTGCAAATCATGCGCAAATACTTTTTAATTAAAACATATCATTTTTTATACGATGCTAAACACCGTTCATTTATGTAAATATTTTGTTTGCCATTGGTTTTTTTTGTGGCATCAGAGCTATTTAGTTTTATAACTTTATTAGAATAGTTACGACATCAGCTGTACTTTAAAGAGAAAAAACAATTTTTGGAACTATTCCGAGAATCATCGATAAGATCTTCGAGCATAGAGAAATAATGGCTATCAATTAATGATAAACTCATTTCTTCTGCAATACCACGCAATTTCTTTGCCGCTGAATAATTATCCCATCCTGCTTCAAAAGAAGCTTTCTCTCGCAACTCTCTCATTGAAAAATGAATTTTTTCTATAGAGACATCACCCAAAACTGGTTTAATCCAATGGATTGTTTGATTGTCTATTAAACCATTTATTATGCTACGACCGAGTCGATCTTTTATCATAACCTGCTGTGCAATAAAATATTCTTCATCATGCTGGATTTTATCGCAATTTTTTTCCAGTTCAATATAACTAGATTGTCTTACGGTTTCTTCTGTAAATAATAATGCATCAATAATCGTTCCAAATTTATTACATACAACAGAAGAATATAATAAACAGCCCATGTCAACAACACATTCATCATCACATTGATGATAAGACCTTATTCCAGTGAAAATCAGTTTAAATTCCATTTCTTCAAAATCCATTCTTTTTTCATGTAACATTTATTTTCTCCAAAATTATTGTATCTCAACTAGTATAATATCATGGGTTTTTAATGAGACTTTTTTCTCTCATAATGACGAACTACGAAATGATATATACAGAAGGCATACCCCCACACTGTAATGAGTAAAATAGAAGGATAAAGACAGAATAATTCATTTATAATGGGTGTCTTACATGCACTTCAAATTACAAGTAATTTTAGTAAATAGTACAAAAATAGTTGTCAAGCATTATTTAGATTAATTGATTTATATTTTTCACAAGACTCACACCATGAAGACAGGCTTTAAAAAAATATAAACCTATGGATAACCAGTCGATCACAAACACGCAATTAAAGTGCGCTGAATTCGAAAGAATAAATGAGGTAAAATACAGAAATCCTACTAAAAGACAAGAAATAAGTAGAAGGGTAGTAACTTGAAAAGCACACACCCCTCGCAATGGTCATTGCCTAAATGATTTATGTTATAATTCAATAGGTTACCTATAACTTAGCATTTTTATTTTTATCAGGCCCCTTATAGTTCATGGTGTGGATGCACTCTGCCAAATTAATCAATAGCTTACAATAAATCAACACCTAACCCACCCCTAAAAAATAAATGAAATATAGTTCATAATCAGTATTAGACACCTATTCCACACCCAATAAAAATGCTACAATAAATTTAAATAAATCCATTATGCATTTAAAAAAGTATTATATGCCCAAAGCTTATTGTTACATAAACCAAAAAATAATAGACCAGCTCGAATCAATAAAAAAAGATGCAGGACATGATTCATCATCTCAAACCATGAAAGAAATGATTGAGTTAGGGATTAAGGTTTATCTCCATAATAAAAATAATCCAGAATTGAATGAGGATGAAAAAATACGCTTAGAAAAAGAGGAGGAATTGAATCGTCAGCACACGACTCATCTTCTAAGATTATTAGGAATTAGCGCTGATATTTTTCGTTGCGTATACGATAAGGCTAAACTTCCAGATGGCCCAAACAATGCAGAAGATCATATCGCATTGCTTAAGAAAAAAGTTGATAATTTTGTTGATGGCTATCTTAATAACTAGACTGTTTTAATTTGGTATTCTTAAATGAATGACTTTAAATTGAGCTTAATAAATTTCCAAATCCTCTCTTTGCAAGGACTTTATTATTTCAATTGATTCATTTTTATTTCCAGGAATTTCTATATTCATCTGCCGTGATATTGTCTCAAGACACTTTTTTATTTGGTCTTGACTCAAATCTATTTTGTTGGAATTATTAAGAATTTTATCGACATTTATCGCTTTGCTTAAGGTCTCAACCACACCTTGTACCCCACTGGATTTACTCACATCATTAAAATCTTTTTCCCTTGCTGGCATAGCAATCTCAACGGTCTTCCCATGGTGCCTTAATCGTTCAATGGTTTGAATGATTACTTTGTCTTCTTTAATAGGTTTTCCATCATTATCAAGGCAAAGAACTATTTTATCAGTGAGTAATTCCATATTAATATTAAGTAAATTTTGTTTCCCAAGGGTGGCAATAACCCGTTCATTTTGCACGGCGTCCCGTATACTCAATCCTGTTTCAACCCCTTCAGCAAGATAGGTGACACTTTCTTTTCCATATCCCTCGTTTAAGATAACCCCAGCACCTGATTTTGAGCCGTAGGTTTTCTTAGATTTCATGTCCATAACCGCTTTATTTCCTGTTTCATGGTCTAAGTATACGGCCTCAACTGCGACAACTTCATGGTCTTTGTCCCGTGCAATATTTAATAATGCTGGCCTATATTTTACTGCCTCTGAATTCTTTGTGTAAACTTGCGGATGAAACCGAACATTGTCACCAGAAATATTATGTATTTCTCGAATTTCTTTTAAATATTTTTCTGCAATTGTACCTGGCACAGGGCGTGATTCTTTAGCCAATTGCAAGCCATATTCTGTTGTTTTAGTTTTCTTGTTATCGGTTTTTACTTTAAACTCAATAGGCTTGGTACTCGTCGCTCTTATGCTTTCTTTTAAGTCATCACCTGTCAATTTTGCAGCGCATTCAAGGCTTTCTTTAAAATTAAGACCCAAGGTTTTTTGAATCAAATGCAGCATATTGCCTTTCTCTAAGGTTTCAAAATTAAACCAGGTCCCCCTTTTTTCCCCACTTAAACAAAAGCTTAAACTGCCTTTGGTGCCATAGCGATATTCGTTTTTGGAAGACAATGCATGATTTGGCGATCCCAGCAGCGACTCAATTACCCTTTCTGCCTGATGAGATAAATTTTGTGACAATATCTTGGCATCATACTTAAGCAGTTGGGGTATCACCATGGGCTTAGAACTCACCACTTTATGCGTTAATAACTCAGTGGTATAGCCTTTGGTTTTGATATTGGTACTGATACGATTTAAAGCCTCCAAAGCAGAAGTTTTCTCAGGCCTGTTACCCAGTTGCTTTTGCAATTTTTTATAATCATCAGTATAAATCATCGCGTGCAAGGAGCCTCGCGTTACCATGATATAAAACGAGCGCAGATGATTTACCTTAGCATTGTAAGTTTGGGCCACTCCAATCACAAAGGGCTTCGATGCGCCCTGAATGGAGTAACTGGTGGCAGTATAACTATAATCCCAGTGAGAATCCTTCATCTCATTTTGTAATTCGTGCTCTAATCCACTGCTATCTTTTACGATAAAAGAGCCCTCCTTCACATCAGTCACTTGCACCCGCTCATTAGCAAAGCGCCCTAATGACTTGTCTGATTTTTTAAAATGAATCTTTTCACCCACGCAGATTCTTGCTGGCATGGATTGAAACAATTCAATCTTCCAGTCTTTGTTTTCTTTTTCAGGAATAAATACCGTTTTATTTCCTTTTGAATCATTCAAAACGACAACTTTAGCCGATTCATCCACAGAAACTACTTTCAAATAGTTATCCCCCTTTTTTAAAAAAAACTCTCCATTTTTTTTCAAACAATCCCTATAGGTTTCACAATGATAAAGCTCAGCCGTGGTGTAATTGGTGCTTAATAATCGAGAGAATAATTTATTTTCAGAGCCAATGGATGATTCTTCCATAAGTCCCTCTCGTATAAGGGCATTTGCAAATTCTCGTTTTTTGTTCTCATGAATAATAACGATAGTATTATCACGACAAGCTGGTGTTCTGGATAAATAGTCCCCCACAGCCATTTCAATTGGACCAAGGTGCTTTAATTTCGCATAAGCATCTTCATTAAAACCCTGTTTTGTATTTTTGTCTTGGGGCGCATTTTGCTTTTTGTTGCCTGTTTCAATAATTGAAGATTTAATCTCATGGTACGGGCTATCGGCTTTAGTTCGCGCAATTGAAACCAAGGGTAGCTCGGCTATCTGAGTTAAGGCCTTATCTGTATCGCCTGAGATTAATGTTTCAATGGCCTTTTTGTACCCTATAACTTGTTGCCTTACCAAATCATCCATACAGGCAACCTTTATACTTCCATCTTGCATCAATATTTTACTAGGTTTACCGCTTTCAATACTCTGATGTTGGCTTATATCTCCGAGTAGTGCACAACGCCCGCCTGAGTCATGTATTTTTTGTACTATATTTGCGCAATCTCGATTGGATACCATAGATGATTCATCAAGTAATACGAGCGAATTTTTAGTTAAGGTTGATTCTTGTTCTTGGGCAATAAGAAAACTCTTTAGGGTTTGGGCTTCAATTCCTAATGCCCTCATCTCTTTTACAGCCTGGTGGGTGGGTGCGACTGCAATGATGTCAATATCTTCTTGCGCCATTGATTTTGCATGCAAAATGCTGTCAATGGCGCATCGACTCATGCTGGTTTTACCAGTGCCGGCATAGCCTTGAATCATAATAAAGGTATCTGTAGTGGTCGTGATGAGCTCACAGGCGGCTTTTTGACCTTTAGTTAGGCGGCTATCTTGAGCTAATTGTTTACACACCTCATCACGGCTCATTAAAGGCGCAAGGGTATTAATTCCTGCTTTAACGGTATTAATAATTGATTCTTCAAAGCCAACCGCATCGATGGTAGTCAAAAGGTGCTGCTTTCCAGAAATTAAATCCCCTTTAGTTAGCATGTTATCTAATGCGTTATCTAATTCGCTAAAACCGAACTTTCCTATAGCCTGTTTGATAGCAACTTTAAGCAGCTCTGAACTAGTAAAAGCCGCTTCGCGCTCTGAAAGATGACTGATGGCAAATTGCAGCGCTTTTTGGGCATCACTTTTTATTGGTTTTTCGCAAGTCAAAAGCCCTATAGCATTCTCAAGTTTTGTTAGCAGTTCGCCAGTTGACGTGCTATCAATAATGCGTGCGCCATGATTGGTTTTACAAGCTTCTAAAGTCAAAGATATTGCGCAAACTTGAGAAGTGGTTTTCATGGCATATCGGTTTGCTTTGTCCACATCATCAGTAATAATGCTTAGCTCATGCCTACTTGATTCAGACAACAAAGACATGATGTTTTGTTTGAGCGCATAGGCGGGCAAGGTAATAATGGTTTTTTCAACAGGCTTAAAATCATTGGCATACATGGTTGTAGCATAAGCATAATTTAAGGGAAGGTGCTTCTCACTTTTGGTGATTAAATGAATGATATTTTTCCCATTTTTTAACTTTATCCCAAGGCGTGTGAAGTCAAAAACCTCATACTGGGTGCCGACTTTTACTCCTTCGAAAGCAAGGCTCCCCGTAGCCACTAATTTATCCCCTACCCCTACAGCCATTTGCCTTTGTTCATAAACTTGCGTGCTTCCTGCGATATTTTTAGCTAAAAGCGTGGATAAGATGCCATTGTGATTGCGTACGAGGAGCTGATTATCTTTCTCATTAATATTAATCACGGTGAATTTTTTTAACATGGTGCGGGTATTCTGAATTAACACCCAATCAGGCTGATAGCTTTTAGCCAGTCTTTTCTCACTTTCAGTCAAAGACAGCCGATTCAAGGTATTAATTATCTTTTCATTGGCTAAAATCTCACCCTGCCCTTTTAGGTTGGCTCGAATCTCCTCATTTACCTCTTTTGCTTCAAGCTTTGAAACCGTTAACACTCGGGTATTTTGTCGCAGGTTTTGTGGGATAGAACTATACATTTGAGCTGTTTTTAAAATGCGAGCCTCTTTTGTTCGTGCCTCAATAAGATTGATGTTGGTGGTTAAGAGTGGTCTATCCTCAACATTAAATGTTTTTACCAAGGCTTTATCAAGAAGTCCTGGAATATCGGATTTAAAGCCTGACAAAGATTGTGATTTTTCCAAAAGAATGACTTTGGCACAGCGCCTATCTGCGATAGATAGTAAGGTATTCATCTCATCTGGTGAAAGACGCTGAGATTCATCCACAATGACTAATTCACGCCCTTTTTTACTTTTAAAAAAAGGCAGCCTATGTTCTGACTCATGTCGATAATTAAAACCTGCAACCGTTTCACACAAATTTTGCTTGCCAATGGATAAAATCCATTGCCACATGGTAGGCGCCGATTTGGTCATGTCTTGATTAATGCTTGTTGCCCCAAGGGTTGTTGGGCAAAGAATACGAATTTTTTTTGAATTTTCTGCATAATCAATTAAAGTACTCAAAAGCTCTCGTGATGTAGCACTTTGTTGTTTTATTCGAACAATCCCCTCTTTCTGAAACAAGGCTTGGGTTACCGCCTTTTGAATGGACTCATTATCGGTCAACTGCTTTACCTTATCCATATTACGTATCATGCCATTTTTTTGTAGGCTAAAGCTTGAAATTTTTTCAACGAGTTCTCGCTCTTTGTTGATTAGCTTTAAGGTTGTAAAACAGCTGTCTTCATTATCCAGAGCAATGAGGTGTTTTGCGCTAATTTCTTTATCAATTTGGGCAATCAGTGCTTTAAAGCCCTGTTCGCTCAATGAAAAATAAAGACTTGCCTGCAAAAGTTCTTGATAAGTAAACTTTAGTTTTTTTTCTTCTAGATGGGCAATCGCATCAAGTACACCCATACCATTACAAATTTCTTGACTTTTGGATTGGGTATTTTTTATTGGAGCAATGTTGTGGGTTTGTTCTTTCAATGTTTTAAGATAACTCGATGGATTAATGCCTAAGGCTTGGCTTTCATCCAGCCAACGCTTACGCAATACATCTGGGTCAATTACCTCTTTTGCCTTGCGAGAGTCTAGTGTTGCTTTGTCATACGCTTTTAGGGAACTGGAGTGCATGCCCTTATTTTGCGCCACAACCTGAGCACGACGTTTAGACATTTGCTCCAAGAGTGCCTTGTCAAAATGTTTGATTTCAAATAAACCATGAGGATCCCCCGTATGCTCAATTTCTAGTCCCATTTCTTTTAAACCAAGAGCAATTTCAGAGCGATACACAAGGCCTAAGAATATCTGGTTGTCCATAATCCATTCCATAGTGCCGTTCTTGCGACTGATGTCAGAGGCTAAAGCTCGCCACTTGCCATCAAGGCGCTCAGTACAATTCATCAATAAAGCATGGACATGAAGCTGGGGGTCAAGTTCTCGTGAGGTATCATGAAGAATGCTTGCAAAACATAAGTTTCCTGTTTTTTCATATTCTATGCCTTCTTTACCCGATTTGCGTGCTTGGGCGGCTTCTCTCTCAATCAGTTTTAATACGGTGGTAACGGCATTAACATGCAAATCTACAAATTCTTTATGCTCACAAACTAAAGCCAGGTAAGATACTGACTTAGGGGCGGAGAAAGTCAAATCATAACCGCCACGGTGTTTTACTTCACCAGTTTGCAATTTCATACCGATGACATCACCACTGGGCAAAAACCCACCCACAAGGTCTTCAAGTGTGTGCACGCATACTTCACCAAAAAGATTTTGCTTTGCAGCACTTAATCCAACCCATTGAGTGGTTAATTGACTGGAAAAATAATAGTTTTCTTTAGCAAAATAATAGCTTGGGTTATTAATCGGTTGAACTTGTAGACTTAACATGGGTTATCCCTGCCTTAGAAAATGGATTCGAAATCGCGTGCATTTTCCATTTGCTTTTTAGTTAATGGGACTTGCCCATCAAAACGATTGTTAGTTGTGTCATTGATTACAAATGAGGGTTCTGAGCTCTTATTATCTTCAAATGCGGGGGGCATAATTCGAGGGATAAATCCTTCAGCAAGTGCTGTGCGTTTTTGATACTGTAGCTCCAATTTTGTAATAGGAAACTGGCCTGGCAATCGCAGGTAACAGGTGAGTGAGTCAAGCCCCATAATTTCAGGATAGGTCACCAGCGGTCGAGTAATGCGGTTTTTACCCAATGAGATACCATCCCGGATAGAGTTTGCCCCATAAGAATAATTTTCTCGGGTGTCATCAATTTCTTCATCACCAAGCTCTTTGCTTACCAGTTGGGCCATCTCATGACTAGGACTTGCAAAAAAAGCCCGGGTATTAAGCAGGTCAAATATTTCAGCCGCCCCACTTCGACCATACACCTTCACCAATTGGCTAAAACTTTGCATCCCAAGCAAGAAACAACCACCAAATTTTCTGACTTCCGCAATGGTTTCCCCTAAAAGCGGTAACTTATGCAAACTCGGCAACTCATCACAAATAAACCAAATTCGCCTGTGAGGGTCTTCTGGCAAACTTAATAGGGTTAAGGAGGCCATAGCTATCCACATAGAAATCAATGGCTTTAATGATTTGTGTTGCTCGCCATTAGATGAGATGAATAACCACCCTGCCAAATCCTTATTTAATAGATAATCGCGAATAGAAAATGGGGATTGACCTACAGCTTCAAGCCCACTTAAAGCTTGCATCGATTTAAGATAGGTTGTAATGACAGAACGAATAGAAATAGCTGTTTTTTCAATTTTATTGCTGACCAATGTGGCTGCAGCAGTACCCGTAAGATAAGGCTCCAGCTCACTGAATTCGCCGGTAACAAGCAAGCGCAACAGCTTAGAAAGAGAGCGCTCCTCATCCATGCGCATTTTGCTTGCAACACAGGCAAATACAGTACGTGCTGCATTGACCCAAAAAGGGTCGTTTTCTCCATGCATAGGAATCAAGCTTTCAGCCATATTTTCTAATAATTCATCTTTTGGGGCTTCCAGCCACAAATCCCAATTAGCGCAGCGAACATCAAATGGATTTAGTAAAGCATCTTGTCCTTCTTTAAAATAGGCAGCTGTAAAGGTACATCCCTTATCATAAACAATCACCCTATCGCCCCGGGCACGCAAACAGTCCATCACTTTCATAATCAACTGGCTTTTGCCCATACCGACCGTGCCATGAACTAAAAAATGCAAGACTTCTGCATCTTTCAATAAAGGAAACCCATCTAAGTTCAAATCAGAGGCTTTTTTGTGTTTAACAATCTGTTTTTTAAGAATATCGGCAGGTAATAAACTAGCCCCTCGAATGAATTGATTTTGTGTTTGATATTTTCCTCGATAAACAAAATAGCGAGTCAAACAAAGTGCTGCAATCAAAGAAAGCAGAAAGCCCCATATAATAGATTGGAAAAAAAGCTTTAAACAATGCAAGGCTGTTGCTGCAAAATAGGGATTGTGAAGTATTTGTTCAACCGTTTGAGCGGCGTGGCCTCCTTTAACAGGAATACAAAACACATGAGCAATGCCCGCAAGATGAAGAAACTTCGCACAATGATAGGATAATGTCTGTGCAATCATGCCATGAGGCGCCCAAACACAGGTCACAAGCACGCATAGTCCTAACCACAGTGCAAGGTAGACATGAAAGAGTGCTTTGTTAATCTGAAACCACATGCGCAGATTATGAAAAGAAATCTGCCCGCCACGGGTATAATGTTTGTAGTTGGATTCATCGCTCATGTCTCATCTTCCTTTTAATTTAGGCAAAGCAGCGGCTTCCACTGCACTCTTTTGTGGCTATAAATGATTCTTTATGGTTATTTTATTTGTTTTGTGGCAATTGGGTCGTAGCCTTTTTGTCTTTATCAAAGTAATTTTTAACCAGAGTAAACAAAGTGCTGATGCCAATACGATTAAGTTCCATCTCTATAAGCATACTGGTTAAAAAACCACTCATTATAAAGGCTCCAAAGCCAAGTATTAAGGCGCATCCTGGGGGTAAAAAAATGGATGGGATAAGAACGATGGCTGCAAAAATACGATAGGCAATGGTTCCTGCCAATCTGATTTTCTCAACAATCAACCCCCCTGTTTTGAGCTTATTTTTCAATTGGTAGTTTAGTATTACGTATTGATTGATTGCACTGGAAATAAAAAGCATTGCAAATAGGCATACACCTAAAGCCAGCAGTGCCATATATAAAAAATCCATTAATAATTGATAGGGGGTATTACTTGACAGGGTTTGCCAATAAAAAAAACAAGGAAGAATATAGCCCAGAAGAATCGTTGCATAAGTTTTTAAGAAAACATATACAACTAAGCGAGCATTCGTTTGGTAATACTCTTGTGCTGGCATGATGTCCACCTCTAATGTTTTCAATCTCTCTATATCTTGAGTAATCGCCTCTTTTAGTTCCTGATTATTCATTACTTTCTTGTTCATGGATTAGCTCCTTTTTCTTTGCTGTTTTATCATGATGATCAAACCATTTAGTTATGCCTGCAGGTGCAACCAGATTGGTCTGCCCCAATTTTTTTCCTTCTGTCATCTCCTTGGTTGTAGTTGTCACAGCTTGTTGATATTGCCCCTTTAGGCGCCCTCCTCCAACATGGGTTTGATTGAGTTTGGTATCCACATTGTTATTAATTTTTTGCCGCAAATTTTGAACGCCGGCCTCATTCACCCCTAGTCCAAGAGTCCCACTTGAGGCTTGTAATGCATCACTATTGTTACGATAGCTTGCGCTCATTCCTACCTCCTTCCCATTAAGTGGGTTAGCTGCCTGCTCATAAACCGATTTGACTTGTTCATCTTTGCCTGCATTACCAAAACGTGCAATTAAATCTTCGCGTTGCTCACCTATAAATTCTTGTCCAAGGGCTTGTAATTTTTTCAATGAGGCCATGTCTGAGGGATGGGAATACAATTCATCGCGAGCCTCTTCACCAACACGATTGGCAACAAAACCTACAAATGCTTGATTAAGATCGGTGGTAATTTGCTCTGAGTTTGATTCCACATAACTTTTGGCATTGCTGATGCGAGAAGCTTTAGCCAGCGATGCATCATAATTATGGCTTGCGGTTTGCGCATCTCGCAAGTCAGCACCCATTTGATTAGAAAGGCTTGCACCTTGTGAATGACTGTCATCAAAATGATGTGTTTTTGCAAAATGACTCACATAATTTAGCGCCTGATTAAAATCTTGCGTCTGTTTAGCCGAGACACTGCTGTCTGTGCCTTCATGAAAGCGATCACTACTGTTTGATGAGCGTTCAATCTTGGCATGACCATCAACACCACCACTTGCTCCAAAAACAAGCCTCCCAGCAGTTCCAAGAAGACTTCTGTCAGTATCAACGCCTGCATGCACATTTAATCCAGCTGAGGTCATGCGTGCCAGTGCATCTTCTTGGGTTATACCTTCGCGTTTGGCAACATCTGCGGCAATGTGAGTCATGGTGGCCAGCGCCTGATTGTATTGACCTGATTCACTGTCAGACACACCTTCGCCTAAGCGCATGTCATGCCCTTGCATTTTAGATAACTGCACTGCACTATGGGCAAAATTAGACAATGAGCTTTGATAATTTTGACTTTCATTGGCTGCTGCCTGCTTTGATTCTTCAAAGGCTTGATTTAATGAACCACTCATGGCTTTTGCATCGGAAATATGCACAGGACCGCGCGATATCGCAGGATTTACATCAAACACAGCCTCGCCACTGCCGGTGATGGTTTTTAAAACGCCAGAGCCCATTTGTTCGGTCCGCATCCCGTGCATGTGTGTCCAGTTGGAATCGTGTTTATTGGCTGATAAATTATTGGCACTGGTATTGTCATAATTCATATTCCATCCGCTGTAGGTCGCCATGGAAATATTGCCTTGAGCGGCAGATTGCGCCTCACTCGTAGACAAAGATTGCACCATGCCTCCAAAGTGTTGCGAAGATGTACTTAAAATTTGTCCAAGGCCCTTGGTAATGTAGTAAGAAATCACAGGAACACTTGCGGCCAAGGCACCTGCGGTGTATGCAAAATTACTGTGTAGTGTTGTCAGTGCATCAATATTGGAGAATGTTACTCCTCCTGTTTTTTGACCGAAAATTGTTATGGTGGCACTTGATGCCATAGATACAAACCAATGAAAAATGATAAACATCGGTGGCCAGGACCACAGATAGACCTGCGATTGCAAATACAAAAAATACACATTGTTCATTGTAGGAAAAAATGAAATCAACACCACTAAAGGAAAAATACAAAGAGTCAACATCCACATCACAGTCATGTAATAAGGCAGACGAAAACCTGCCAGCCAAAAACTATTGGCCTCGGCAATGTGCATTTTTTGAACGCTACCCGTGTTGGTATAGTTCATCAACGCAGCATCCGCTCCTGCGAATGCAAAGGCATCGGATGCGGCATCTCGGGTGGCATTAATCAAGATGTTTTGTGTGAGTATTTCTGCAGAATCTGTCGAAATATCCATATAGTATTTATGCGCTGCTTGCAGCGTATCCTTGAAATGCACATCAACTGGTGGAACTTCACCAGGCTTTGGAAGACTTGAAATATTACCTGTCGTGACCAAATGGTCAAGACGCTCCAACTCAAGGCGTGCTGCAGCCGGCAGTCGAGTTTTTAAATTACTTGCGGCATCTATGCAGCTTAAATTAGTGCCATCTTGTAAAATCACCCGGTAAATAGGCGAGGGATTTTCAAAGTAGGTTTTACTAAGACTACTGCTATTGACTAATTCTTGAGGGCTGATTTGGTGACTGGCCAAGAGTTTTGCCGTAAACACGCATTGACGAATATAAGCTGACATGTCGGCGGCCAAATCAGGCGACATCGTAAGTCTTGTTTGGGTGGCTGCAAGCCAAGTTCTTGCTCCAAAAATCATCCCGGTTTTGTTGTATTCCAAACCATCAGGCATGTGAAAAGCATCACTAAAGCCAGAAGTTAATCCATAACCCATGCCACTGATAATGGATGCAGGCAAGGCCACACCTAAAGGCACATTACCAACTGTTAGGGCCTCCCCTGCCCCTTCTGCTGTTTGCATATCAATAATAGCTACAGGTACCCGAATGCCTAAAAGACAATAGGTGACTAAAAAGCTTGTCAGCACAAAACGCGTCAAAGCTTCCAATTTTTTACCCATAACATACTGATATCCCACCATGCCCACCGATAGAATTAAGATGATGTCACAAGCGGCGTTAAAGGTTGGTGAGTCCAATAAAAGGGCCATCCCATCAAGCAATTGCTTTAAAAAAATGCCATTTTGCGGGGTGTAAATCAATAATGGACTCATTGTGCCCCTCCGTTATAAGTTTGCCTTAAAATTGGATTTAGTGCATTGAGGGCTTGTTTTACATTATTTTGAACCAATTGATTGGTTGTCAGGGCTGAGTTAAAGCGCGCGCGGGTGTCGCTATTAAAATTATCTACAAATTGTTGTGCTATTTGTAGATTTTTAAACAATTTGTCTTCATTAATACGGCCTATGTCTTTGCCTGCAAGCGATGCTCGAATTATATTCAGAGAATTAGCTAAATATTGAGCAAGCAAATCAGTGGCAACACTTTGTGCTAGCTCATAGCTGCTTTGAATGCCGATATTTTGCTGAGCACTGGCTGAAATCAATTGAAAAACCGAAGGTTGGGTAAGCTCTATTAATCCTATTTGCTCAGGTGTTAAGGCAATCCCTGCCTTAATGTTTTCATAAATACCCTGAAGTATGGTTTGGACCTGAAATACAAGGGCATCTTTGCTGTCTATGGTTTGGTGGCCGGAAACAGTAATGCTCACACACTTCATAGGAATGCCCCCATCGGTGCACTTGTAACTTGGCAATGCGCCCCCATATAGCAAGGCTTTGACAAAATCTTGATTGGTGGCAAGGGAGGGATAGGTTTGAACCCCACCTTTAGCATCAAATACAAGGGTTCCTGAAATAGACATATACGTTTCCGAAAGCTCGGTGTTTGTCTTGATGAAGTCATTTAATTGCAAGGCATCCCAAACCACATTGGTATCCAATAACACGCGGTCTTTGTACTGGGGATTTTTTTTAGCAGCTTGCATCTGCGTACCCATACCATTATCCGTTGTGCATTCTTGGCGTGCTTTAGCCCAATCGGCAAAAACACCACTATGACTTCCTATGTCTTCGCAAAGTCTTTGATGTGCTGCGCGATTCTTAGGCCAGGCGGCGGCTGCCAAATTCTCACCCATTTCACAAGAATTAAAATTGGTTCCATTGATGTCATTGGCAAGCTTTTGCATGAATTGCATGGCGTGAGCAATTTCTGGTAATTCAGTTTCCAAGGCCAGGTTTAATGCATAGCCCGCGCCACCACTTAAAATGTTTTGCATGAACTTAACAATCTGTTCGGATTTAATAAAAGAGGCACCGCCTGCAAAGAGATCGATTCCACCACATCCAGAGCGCATGCCAGGTACATCCACATGTGCAATTTGAATGCTTCCAACCTGGTTTCTTGCATAGACCGAACCTAATGATGCAAATCCTGCGGCTTGTGATTCATAAGAAGAAGCACCGGTCACATTGGCATCATATCCTAAATTATTAAAAAAATGATTCAGATCGCTACCAGCTGTAGCAAAGGCATGCGTGCCTAAAAGCATAACTAAAGCACCCATTAATAATTTATTCATGAAATTTTTCCTCAATATGCTGCTTTAATTCATGTACTCGGCGTGCTAACTGATAAGGTGATGCCTCACCAAACAAAACAGCATAAGCCTCAAGGGTGTGACGATTTACTAAAAACAAGGCAGGTACTGCAGGCTTAAACCCTCCTGATACATAAAGGGCTTGAAAAAGCTCAGGGGTTAATGGATTTGCCCCAAACCCATTAATTGGGGTGCTATCCAAACTATAAGAATGCACCTTGATATGAAAACTGCCTGAAAAATCCTTTAAGATGGGGGCAAATTTATGGCAATGAGGACAATTACTTCGATAAATGAAAACGAAGTAATAATTATCTGATAAATCCTTAATCTCAGGATTTGATGTTTGAACCATGGACTTAAAGGTTTCTTTTTTTAATAAAAGCGCATTAAGCTCCTCCACTGCTACATTGGCATGGCTTGTTTGTATCAAGCTTAAGAGTAACAAAAGTATTCGCACAATCATTGTGAAAGCCCCTCATAGCTAAATCGTTTGTAATGAGTCACTACATCTAATAACCGCTCTTTAAGCTCAGTTAATGAAACAAAGCCATAAGATAAAGGTGACATCTTTTGGGTTTGAAGATTGACAAGGAAAAGGGCTGGCATGTAGCGTGATTGCAATTTCATTGTTTTTTGTACAAGCTTCAAGGGCACATTTTTAGGATTGGGTAGGCCTTTGATAGACTGACCGTCGGTTGTAACTGAAATCATTGAAAAGTGTGAGGCTTCTACAAAAGGCACTAAATGGGTGATGAATTTTTGGGATAAGGCGCTTTTGCCCTTGTAATACAAGATGAACCCATAATGCTTTGAGGCTTGCATCACTATTTTTTCAATCAGAGCATTGGTTGAGTCATTTTGTATGGCAATGGCTGAATTATCTGTGGGAAAATTTAAACTATGATCTAACTCTGGGTGCACCAGTAAGACTTCTTGCCAAAAACGCACAAATTGTTGGTTTTTTTTGGCATAACCTTGTTGGGCTTTCATGTAGTCATAAGTGGCATCAAAAGAAGGTTCTATTAAGGCGCTGGCAAGCTTATTTAATGTGGCTTTTCTTACCTCCATCAGTTGTTCATAAGGTGTTGGTTTTGGAATACTTTGTGGCCTTGGTTTTGGTTTGGACGGCATATCTAGGGCATCTTTACTATACCAATGAAATCCATGGGCAGGAATGGTTCTTAATTGCGCAAATGCTTGAGTAGTCATTGCAATCAAAAGGCAGGCCAAAAATTTCATCATTTGGCCGCCTTTTGTTCGATGCGTCGTCTTATTTCATCCAAGGTTTTTTGTGTATCGGGGCCCTTAAGCTTAACATCACCCATAATGCCTGCATCAATTGTGGACTTGCCAGCTGGATAAGGGTATACGGGCTTTACAAAATCAATCTTTCCCATATCCAGCTGTTGTAATTCATCAACACTTAAACCTGCACAATTTGCAAACTGCGCATTTCCTAATGCATTGGGATTAAGTTGATTTAAGCGCCCTTCTTCTTGGATAATTCGTGCCATTTTACTGTCAAAGACACAATAGGTGCGCTTATACTCCGTGCATACGCCCACGACTTCTTTACTGCAAAATTCTCCCACATAATGAGCTAAATAATTAAGCTTAGCCTTACCTAAGTCTTTGTCTTCTTGCCGACACAAATCAAGATTGATTTTGTCAGCCCAGCCTTCATTTGAGCAGCAATCAATAAGATTCCAAATCCATATCTTGCATTGAACAGGATGTCCTGAAAAAAGGGTAGTTTGGGTTTTACTAAACTCTGCCCCTGCCCCACCCACAACAGCCATTGGGATTATGCTTGTTGCAAAATCTTCGTTTTGTGTGGCACGCATCTCCGTGCAATCGCCATCTGCACAAAACAAGTTTTTCACACAACCTACTATTGGAGGACATACTTTTTCCACACAACTATAGACTTGTTCGTAAAGCATACAGCCCGTAGTGTCCTTCTGAATGCAATGAGAGCCTGTTTGCAAGCAGCCTTTTTTCCGAGGAATGCGGCACTCATCAGCAGGAGCTGAGGCACAATGATAGGTTGATTCATACTGCCAACAATCTCGTGTTACAGCTAGTCCGTTAATCAGGCGAGTAGCAGTTTTGTCAGTGCACTGCTCGGTTGTTTTATGACAAAGTCCGGTTGCCTCCAATGGCTTACAGCTATCTTCCCAATGCTCCTCACTGACATAAGCTTTGGATTGAACATCAATGGTTAATGCAACCTGCAAAGGGTAATAGCGCTTAAAACTATCTAAAATATTTAAGGTGAGGGTTGCATTATTCTGGCAACTGGGAAGCTTACTAATAATAACCCAATTAGCCTTTTGAGCGCCGTTTAAAACAGAATGAATACTCGCGGTCATATCCTTGCAAGGATGGACTAATCTTAAAGGGTTGGTAAGATGCCCGCCCTGGCCGTTGCTCATGGCCCCTGTTATAAGATCTATAGCAATGTTCCCAATCCACTTTCGGGCAACCCATACTTCAAAGTCAGCCCTTTGGCTGATATGGTCAGAACCTACAGTGACCATTCGTTTTCTAATACAAGACTGCTGCGGTAATTGCCTGGAAGTATGGCAAATTTCATCATGTGTTTTCATCTCACAATCTTGGGATAGCTGTTCACAATTGATCTTATCATTTGAAATTCCATGAGTTATGGCATAGCTTTCATCTTCTATGAGCTTGGCATTTTTTATGAGATTGCTGTTTGTATTCACCTCAAATTGGTTTTCACCAAAATGCTCAACTACTGTTTTCCCACCGGGATCATTGGCTAAGGCCTTAGCCGCAGGGTTGGTTAAATCAATTTTTTCTGCTTCAATTCCTTGATAATACCCCGCCTGATTTGGTGCGCTGTTATAGTCTTTGAAGGTGGTCTCAGGATGAAATTGGTTCATGGCATTTAGGGTTTGTGAGCCCAATGATTTTGCATAGTCCTTAGACGCTTGAAAATCTTGTGCCATGGAATTCGCGCATGCGCCAGTGCAAAAGCTCATACTTAAAACCAGCACCCAAAGACCCCTAGACATGTTTGCTCTCCAAAATAGCCTGGGCTCGGTGAGGTGCCGCGTCGCCCTTACTAGCAATCAGCTCCAATGCTTTCTTGAGCCTTGCATTGCCATACACCACATCAAATGGCGGGGTTTCACAATCATGGCTTGAGGCACAGTTTTTTAGGGGTTCAGTGACAACGAGCGCTGGAACCGATTTAATTTGAAATTGGGTAAACCATAGAGGATCGATAAAGACTCCTTTAAAGTTTAAATGTTGTTTGTTCGCCATAAGATGAAGTCGCTTGAAGGCTTCAATGGTTTTTTTAAAATCCCCATCCACAAGGCCATTTATCACCACAGGAATATCAAAAAGGGCGGCTTCATCAGCTAGTGTTAATAAAAGCGAATCGGGCATTGAAAACGACACAAACAGCATTGCGCTGGGAGCTTCTTGCGGTTTTTGGTTGCTTTGTAAGCCCTTTGCAGCAAGGTGCATGATGCTATCAATCAATGTTTTGTGTGCCAATTGAGCCTGGGATGAATTTATTTTTAAACCATCTATCTTTGTGCTGGATATCGATGATGATTGGTCTTTTGCCTGAGAACGGTATCTGCCAATGTCATCATTTGTGTTGGCCCATCCTATTGCCGACCAAAATATCATCCCAAACCTCATGGCTTTATTGAGCATGATTGAGCTCCTTAAAGACTTGTTTGGGTATTACATAATCAACCATTTAAAAATCTCCTTTTTAAAGAAAACAACAATTTCTTTTGCGCCAAATCATAAAGCCAAAATTATCCCCATCACTTGGATAGGTGTGTCCTGCCTCCCAGGTAATAACAGAGTGCCCAAAGGGTTGGCAGCGCTTTGCATCAGGTAAGGTGTTAACCAGTTGATAGCGATAACGGCTTTTTGGAAGAATGGCAGATTTATAGGTTTTACAAATCGCAGGTGAGTTTTTACCTACTGAGTCTTCAATAGCACCAATACGATGTAAACTAAAATCAACCCGCTCAGCCAGCAATAGTGCTGCTGAAATGGGGCTTGACTGATGAGCTACAAACCCTGTTAAAGGATAAGTTGACCCTTGTGCCCCCTGACACCAAAAAAGAGAATCTATAGCTGTTCCTGCCAGAGCAGATGTAGCGTCCATGGCACAAGCCTGCCTTGCAGGTGGGCTGCTAAACAAGGTGGCTTCGGGATTTAAGATAAAAGCAAGTTCTGAATCATTCCATGTCGGGTCAAGTTCTGAGGGGAACATCACATCAAAGTCTTGGGTTTCCATACATCCAATGGAGGTTAATACTTGCAGCCAATACATCAGTGGATATTTATACCAATGCACATAGTAAAAAGCCCCTCGTCCATCGGTATCTGGCATTTGTGAACCACCTAAACCTTGGTTTTTAATATTCAGTTGTATGCCTAAATTCACCATACAATAAGGCTTCCTCGTGACATCAACCAGCGCAAATGGCTCCCAGTAGCCTATGGTGATGCCAATTAATTGGCCTTTTTGAGGGCAAGAACACAAAGGACTGCTTGGGCTATCTTTTGTATCTGGATAATGGCTTTTTACAACTTTTGATGAACCAATGGTTAAAGGAAACAAGCAATCCCAACACACATCCGTAATTGGATTAACAAAATGACCTTTGCACTGGGAGGCATAAATGGGCGTGATGAGACCTAAACACATTGCAAGAAATACAACCGCTTTAAACATCATCGGCTCCAATTTCTACAATCTTCCACACTAGCCCATCTTGACTAACCACAGAAGGCACGTGAGCAATGTGTAGCTGGCTTGTAATAAGCCCATTTAAATCAAAATAAATTCGCCCAAATTGCAAAGCAGCTTGCCTAATATCACCACCAGTTAGAATAAATTTAACGTATGCATAATCGGTATAATGTTGTTTGACCCAAGCCACCTGTTTTGCATCATCTGCGTTGAAAAAAATTAATGTTTTAGAAAACTGTATATGGCTAAAGGGATTAATCGCCCTACCCTTCTGGGCCAGCAAAGTTAGATCAGGAGCCCATACATCTTGAGATACAAATACAGTGGGGTTGAAATGATACGTCTTTGGTGTTTTTGTTGTGATAAGCCTTAAGGGTTTGGGCCTGATGATGTGTGCGCTCACCCGCTGCTCAATAATACGTTGATGGGCTGCAAGCTCACCACTTTGCTCCATGGACTTTAAGCGCTTCATAATCACCTGCCTTATGTCTGCTTCCACCACAGGAAATACCTGGCCATATTGACCTATGTTTTTTGCATGGCTTACCAAGTGATGCAGGCAAGCACTAATAACAAGAACATTAAAAATCACCTTTGTCTTAAGTCTCATGTTTTACCCTTGCAATGGTTAGGGCAATGATTTCTTGAGTTACATCAACTTCGGATTGACTTGCCAAAACAGTAGCACCAATAACGGTCACCCCATGTGACTTCCCATATTCTGCAATCACTTTGGGTAGCACCTTAGAAATTTTCTCCATGATTTCTAATTGGCTTGCCTCACTTAATTTTGAGCGAGCCAACATCATTGAAGGGGCCTGGATAACACGGCTCATATCCACTACCACAAGGTGCTCGGGCTTTGCCCACAAAATACACACAAGAGCTAACATTGCCAAAATTCCTGCAATGATTGCAAAGGTATAAAATTTCACACTAAAGTGCTCATGCCACATAGGGTGCCCCGTAGTGTTCATGAGCTACACGCGCAACCGCTGCAAGTAACTCTATTCCCTGGACTGTATAATTATGAACGGCTTGATAATCATCGCCATCAGAAGATAAAAGCACACGAGTGAAGGGATCAACAAACAAGCGATGGAAGGATGTGATGCCATTAGCGCGCAATAACACTTGTGAAAAGCCTGCATCACGGGCTTTAGGGAATGATTTAAGTATGCTTAACTCATAGTCAGAAAAGGTATCATGCTTTTTTTGATGCTCCATAAGTGGGGATTCTTCTTGTAAAAAAATAAGCTTTAGTGCTGAGTTCTCCCAAGCTGCGCGCGCTTCTGAAAAATCAAAATAATCTTCTATCCCTTGGGTAATCGTAACAAAGGATGCTTCGATAGTGTCGCTACCTCGTGATTGATTTTAGCCATCCATGGCTAAAATCGACTCGCCAACGCGACAAGTATGCCTCCGGCGGCCCTGGACGTCCTGGTCCCCCTTGATTTTGATCCCCCTACGG
>JACCWN010000138.1 GCA_013697625.1 Legionella sp. | reverse complement strand
AACCGACAAATTAAGCGCATGATTGAAATGTATAATGAGCAAAAAAATACTGTTGCTGAAATTTGTAAAATCTACGAAATTAGCAGACCATCCTTCTATAATTATCTAAAACGCCAAAAAGTGGAGTTGATTGATAAATAGGCAAATGAAAGTTGCTAATGATCAAATATTAAACGCTGGGAACATTGGCGGGGGCTGTGCATAGAACCCCTTTATACTCATGAACCACCCATCAGTGAAGCAATTGTTTTTTTGACAACCAGACTCAGGTGCCAAAGCATAACAAGCTTTTTGAACCCTTACTGATTAAGTGGCTCATTTTCTACTAAAGATACTTTCATATTAAATGTTTATAGCCACTGATTAGGCTCCTCTAGTTGAAATCTAGGGAACATCAAGTAGTAACATAACGGGCGTGTCAATATCATTCACCTGCAGAATGTTATGAAATCTAAATAGTATAGCACTTGGCCCTTCAACACTGCTTAGGGTGGTTGCACAAGAATCTTTCAATTAAAGCAGCGATACCCTATAATCATTGCTGTCAAGTTAAGGTTTTTTTATGGTTAAAAATTACTCCAATCCGTTCTTTGGAAGGAGGCGTTTTCGCCGTCTAGCCTCGTCTAGAAGCCTTGGTGCATAGGCTTCTAGACGCCTCTCCTCAGCCCAAACCAATTTTAACTTAAGGGCAGTGGCCCCTATAACGTCCAATGACTGCATGGAGCATTCAAAATGTTTAAGACCGAGACTGACCTGTATTGTTGTGAACAAATCAGATATTGTGAGCAACAGGCCGTTGATCAATATGATATGGATGAGTGCAGGCTTATGTCGCAAGCTGGTATGGAAGCATTTTTTTTTATCAAAGGGCGCTTTTCTAAAATTCAAACCATAGCTGTTTTCTGCGGTAAAGGAAATAATGCTGGAGATGGGTATGCTTTTGCAAGGTTAGCTCATGAACAGGGCTTATCGGTTATTGTGTATCAGTGTTGCACTTTAGATGATTTAAGCTTTGAGGCAAGAGATGCTGCAACAAAAGCTATGGCTGCTGGTGTTGAGTGCCAATCTGCAGACGAGCCACTAGACAGTGAGGTTGAATTAATCATAGATGCACTTTTAGGCATAGGCATCCAAGGTCCTGTTCATGGTCAAATAGCCTTAGCAATCAGTCAGATTAATAGCAGCGGTTTACCTGTTGTATCTTTAGACTTGCCATCAGGTCTACAGGCAGATACGGGACAGGTTGAAAATATCTGTGTTCGTGCCAATATCACCCTTACTTTCATAGCCCTAAAACCTGGACTTTTTACCTTAGATGGCCCTGATTATTGTGGTGAAGTTATTTATCGTTCACTCCAAATGGATCATTGTATTGCTAACTTAAAACCCTACGCCCATATATTAACTTATGATTGCTTGCCGCTTTCGGCACTGACACGTAAAAAAAATTCCCATAAAGGTTTATTTGGCCATGTATTGGTAATTGGTGGAGGGCATGGTATGCCAGGTGCTGTGGGCTTAACTGCCAAAGCTGCACTTCGCGCAGGAGCTGGGTGTGTGACCATTGCAACCCTCCCTAGTCATGTAAGTGCTATTTCACCCTACCTACCTGAGGCCATGATATTTGGTATCAAAACGGTAGAGGATCTTCAGCCATTATTAGCCCGGGCAAGCATTTGTGTCATTGGGCCAGGTTTGGGTGAAAGTGAATGGGCAACCGCTTTGTTCCTAGCTGCAATCAGCTCACAATTGCCTATGGTAATTGATGCCTGCGCCTTAAGTCTATTACAAAAACATGCACAAATGGATGACAATTGGATACTAACGCCACATCCAGGCGAAGCAGCTACCTTGTTGTCTTGTTCTGTCGATGCCATTCAAAGCAATCGGTATCAAACTGCTGCAGCCATACAAAGTCAGTATGGCGGGGTAGTTGTTTTAAAAGGCGCAGGCTCACTCATTCACACCCCAGAAAAAGCAACATTTGTTTGTATTAAAGGCAATCCAGGGCTATCAAGTGCTGGTATGGGAGATGCATTAAGTGGTATTATTGCCGGTCTTTGTGCTCAAGGTTTGTCTTTATCCGAGGGTGCAAAGTTGGGTGTTTGGATTCATGCTTGTGCGGGTGATGCAATGGCTAGGGCCAAGGGTGAAATTGGTTTGACAGCCAGTGATTTAATTGAACATATACCGGTTATACTGAATGGTCGATAACAAGTCTGATGCTGAATTAACTTTATTTTTGAAGAATGAAAGGTCAAGTAAACAATTTGCAATACAACTTGCCAATTTTTTACCTCAAGCGGCCATCTTGACCTTGAGCGGAGAGATAGGCAGTGGTAAAACCACCCTTATTCGTGCGATACTTAAACAGTTGGGGGTGACAACGTCTATTAAAAGCCCTACTTTCTCCTTAGTGGAGTCTTATCAATGTCTAGGACGTGTTGTCCACCATTTTGATTTGTATCGTATAAATCATGAAGACGAATTAGAATATATAGGCTTTAGAGATTACATAGGGCAAGACAGTCTTTGTTTTATTGAATGGCCAGAGCAAGCAGGTGATCTCTTACCTCCAATAGATATAAAGATTAACTTAAAGATAGAAAGGGCCGGGCGAAGGTTGCAGCTCCTTGCATTTACCGCGATTGGCAAACATATTTTATCAGGCCTGAAGGGACCTTTTTCATGATTCGAATATGGATTTTGGTGCTATTTTTTTTTAGTACCTTAGGACAAGCTGCACAATTAAAATCAATTACTTTGGGGCAGCAAGCAAATAAAACTGTTCTACACTTATCAATCCAAGGTGCGTTCACCCATCATTTATTAGTGCTCACTAATCCCAATCGACTCGTTTTAGATTTAACAAATACACATTTAACAACTTCCTCTAATCAACTTCATTTGACTAACAATCTTATCAGAGCTGTAAGAAGTGGCCATCCCAATGCGAAAACACTCAGATTGGTTTTTGATCTAGGGCAAAAAGTAGGCCTAAGCTCTGCCCCTTGGCGTCAAGCTGGAAGTAATGGACTTGAGATTGTTTTGAGCCCCGCTGGCCCTGTTGCAGTACAAATAAACAATGCACACAAGCTTCCCATTAAAAAATTGCTACAACCTGCCATACAAAATAAATTAATTTCCCAAAGCCAAGCGGTTCAATTTCATCAAACGCCGTCTAAGGTGCTTCAAACACCCACAAATGTACACCCGAGTATGCCAATTACCATGCACAACAAGCCAATCAAAGCTACCCATGTACCCTCATTGAACTTACGTGATGTGGTTGTAGTCTTGGATGCTGGGCATGGAGGTAAAGATCCCGGTGCAAGGGGACCACGGCTAAGTCGAGAGAAGGATGTTGTCTTAGCCATCACCCTAAAATTAAAACAGCTGATTGATAAGCAGCCGGGTATGCACGCTGTTTTGACTCGTTCAGGCGATTATTATGTTGGCCTTAGGAACCGGTTGGACATTGCCAGAAGATACAATGGCGATGTTTTTGTATCCATTCATGCCGATGCCTTCAAAAACCCACATTCCAATGGTGCATCTGTGTTCGCCTTATCTCAAAGCGGTGCAACAAGTGAGGCAGCTCGTTGGTTGGCTGAAAAAGAAAATTATTCAGAATTGGGAGGAGTGAATCTTGGGGATCTAGATGATAGGAATGGCGTGGTGCGTTCTGTATTGATTGATTTATCCCAAACAGCGACTATCAATGCAGGTTTGCAAATGGGTAAGGGCGTTTTAAATCGGTTAGGCACCTTCACCTCATTACACAATTTTAAGGTTGAGCAAGCTCGATTTATGGTTTTAAAATCACCAGATATTCCGTCTATTTTAGTAGAAACTGGGTTTATTTCTAATCCGCGGGAAGAAGGAAATCTTACAAGTTCTTCTTATCAAATGCGGCTTAGCCAGGCGATATTTCAAGGTATTAAAGCATATTTTTGGGAAAGTCCCCCGCATGGTTCTCGTATAGAAGCCATGTCCTCAAAGCTTAAACGAGTCCACTTGGCTCGCGCTGGTGAAACCATGTCTTCCATAGCACGAGACAATCATGTATCCGTGGCCTCCTTATCTGCAATGAATCATCTATGGGCCAGCTCAATTCCAAAACCTGGACAAAAATTGGTGATACCTTCAGCATGGTCATGAGAATCGTTCAATTACCACCTGTCATAGCAAATCAAATTGCGGCTGGTGAAGTGATTGAACGACCTGCATCTGTTGTTAAAGAACTACTTGAAAATTCCTTGGATGCCGGCGCTGATGCAATTTCCATTGAAATCAACTATGGCGGCTTAAATCTAATTAAAATCAGTGACAATGGTTTAGGCATTTTCGCCCAGGATCTGCCTTTGGCCATCGCTGCTCATGCAACCAGTAAAATCAAAACGCTGGAGGATCTTTATGCAGTCAGTAGTATGGGCTTTAGAGGCGAAGCCTTGGCCAGTATTGCATCTGTGGCAAAATTAACCATAACTTCTAAAACTGCTCTGCAGGAACATGCCATGATGTTGCGTGTCCAAGACAATGAAGCCCAGCTTTCACCCTGTGCTAGAACACAAGGCACGACACTTGAGGTGACAGACATTTTTTATAATGCCCCCGTGCGTAAAAAATTCTTAAAAAGTGAAAAGTTAGAATTTCAAGCCATTGAATCGGTGGTAAAACGGTTTGCCTTCAGTGCTCCACAAATTGCTTTGACATTGAAACACAATGAAAAATTAATCTTAACACTACCAGCAGCTCACAGCCCCCAACTACTCAAAAAGCGTATGTCTAAATTGTTAGGCCTAAGCTTTGTAAAAAATTCTGTTTTTTTGGATGTGGAACATGAACTCTTGCATTTGTACGGTTGGATAAGCGATCACAATTTTCAGCGCAGCCACAATGATAAATTATGGGTTTATATCAATCAGCGCATGGTGAAAGACAAATTAATAAATCATGCCTTAAGGCAGGTATATGATGGCATACTTTATCCAGGTAGATTTCCTGCATGTTTGCTGTACTTAAATCTTCCAACAGATGAAGTTGATGTGAATGTCCATCCAACCAAACACGAAGTGCGTTTTGTACAGCCTAAATTAATTCATGATTTTTTTACTACACAATTAAAGTCTGCATTAAATGTAACATCATCCGCAAGCCTTATCGAGAAGCCTTATAAAAGTATGCCTTTAGAACATCCTAAATCTTATGCCCAATCTTTATATCCCATGCGGTCAAATAAAGGCCCTACTGACCTACCTTTTGAGTACAGCTGGGTAGATTTGAATCAGAGATATGCTTTGATATTTATAAATCAAAAACCATACCTGGTGGATGTACTGTTCTTTATGCAAGCACAACTGCAACAGCAATTAAAGCAACATAAGCTACCATTGGGTACCCGGCCATTATTGGTACCTGTTCATTTAGAATTACATTCCGAGGCTCAGAACAAACTTCTTCGCTTAAAGCAGGATTTGACCCAAATGGGTTTAGAGCTAGAGTTTGCTGATAATCAAATTTTGATTCGTAGCATTCCAATTGTAATGCCCTATTTAAATATTCGTCAATTTTTAGACAAAATTTTGACGCTAGAAAACATTGAGAAGCCTGGTCTATTAGACATCATGTGCCAATCGCAGCAGATAGATTCAAGAAATCTGGGTTTTGATGAGAAAATAGAATTATACCTGCACCTTGAACAGTGCCACGAGAGTCGACCTACCTGGAGTAAGCCATTAACAGAAGACAGTTGTTGGTTTTTTTTACATGCATGATTTAATCTTTTGTATCATGGGTCCAACTGGCAGTGGGAAAACTGCTCTGGCTTGTGAATTGGCCCAAAGCGCACCTTTTGAGATAATCAGTGTGGACTCAGCTCTTGTTTATCGAGGTATGGATATTGGTACAGCAAAGCCAAGGCCCGAGCAATTACTACAGACTCCACATCATTTGATTGATATCCTTGACCCCATTCAATCATACTCTGCAGCCGCCTTTTGCCAAGATGCTTTACACTTATGTGATCAAATTTTCAAAAGAGGAAAAATTCCATTGTTGGTTGGCGGAACCATGATGTATTTTAAAGCTCTGCAGCAGGGCTTATCCGTATTACCTCAATCAGATGATTTAATTCGCAAACAGTTGGAAATTCAAGTTCGCACGCAAGGCTTAGATGCCCTCCATCACACATTGATGCAGGTAGATGCAAAGGCTGCTGCACGTATACATAGCCATGATGCTCAAAGAATACAAAGAGCCTTAGAAGTGTATTATATCACCGGAAGGCCTCTTTCTGATCTTACCGCCCAATCTAAAGCTAAGAGTCCTTTCCGATTTATAAATATACTGTTATTCCCTCAACAACGTACCTGGTTACATGAGCGCATAGCTCTGCGGTTCAAACACATGTTGGAGGCAGGATTTATAGATGAAGTGAAAAAATTACAATCTACATGGGATTTGAATCCACAACTACCCGCCATGCGTTGTGTTGGTTATAAGCAAGTATGGGATTACTTGCAAGGCACCTTAGATTATCCAACCATGACAGAAAAAGGGATAGCTGCGACCAGACAATTGGCTAAGCGACAACTCACCTGGCTTCGGAGCTGGGAAGATGGATTGTATTTTGATCCACAAAAGGATACTTTTATTGGAGAGATTGTAGCGAAAATTAAAGAAATATTAGATAATGGCCCCTCCAATGCCGCTAAGGAACTATTATGACTAAATCAAAAGAAACGGCAAGTACAAAAAAAAATTACATTGTGCACAGACATGAGTTGCCTTTGAGTTGTCCTACAGATGACATGATCTTATGGAATGCTCATCCCAAAGTGTATTTGCCTATAGAAAAAACCGGTGTAGAAGTCTGCCCTTATTGTAGCTCGAGATTTGTTCTGCAGAATGATTGATTCTATATGCATGGTTAGATTATCTGCTTTGGGCGATGTCATGATGATAGTGCCCCTGGTTCGTACTTTGCAGACAGCCTTGCCACAGACTAAATTAACCTGGGTGATTTCAAGACCTGCTTATGATTTAGTAGAAGGCATGGAGGGGGTTGAATTCATTGTAATAGATAAACCAAAAAAGGTTGCTGATTATATTCGCTTTAAAAAGCAACTCAACAGCAGACGGTTTGATGTATTACTTGCATTACAAACTACCCTCAGAGCCAATTTATTGTACCCTTTGATCAAAGCCAAACGTAAAATTGGGTTTAATACCAGGCGTAGTGATGGCCATAGATGGTTTGTTAAAGAGCAAATTGCACCTCATAAAGGTCATACCTTAGATGGGTTTTTGAAATTCACTGAAGTCTTAGGAATACAAGAAAAACACCTCCGCTGGGATCTTCCCATTGCTGATGCTGATTATGCTTGGGCCAAAGCGCATTTACCCCAGCAAGGACCAATTTTATTGGTCAATCCTGCTGCAAGTAAACCTGAGCGTTCTTGGCCAGTACAACATTATATAGAAGTTCTAAAGCAGGCTCAAGACAGGTGGGGAGTTCACATCATTGTTACAGGTGGCCCCGGAGCAGCTGATAGAGTCTTGGCTAAGCCTATTTTAGAAGCACTACCTGCAGCAATTGATTTGGTTGGTAAAACTAAGCCCAAACAATTACTGGCTGTGATAAGCAAATCACAAGTTCTCCTGTGCCCTGACACCGGCCCTTCACACATGGCAGTTGCAGTCAACACCCCTGTAGTAGCCTTGCATGCAGTGACAAATCCACTTATTTCCGGCCCCTACACATTTCAACATTTGGTGGTAAATTGCTACCCTCAAGCTTTACAAACCTTGCTAAAACGAACTTACCAACACCATGTTTGGGGTACCCATGTTCATGGAAATGAAGCAATGCAATTGATCAAGGTTGAGGATGTGATGAAAAATTTAGCTTTGATTTTGGATTAGGCGAAAAGCCTAATCCAAAACGGAGGTTTTATCGATTACTTGCCATTGCTCTTAAAGTATTCATTGGCGGTCTTATATTCTGAAGTAATATGATGCTTTCGGTCATCAACAAGCGTTCATCTTGTTGTCGATTTAGGTACATTTGATAATTGATTTCAGCAAGTAAAATTGCCATTTCTTTTTGAACTGTAGCTGAGGATGCGCTGTTGATCTGTTCAACCCAAGATTTAACCTCAGGATTAGAGTCAATAGATAAACGACGAGTTGCCATGTTATATTCGCTTTGGGCCTGACTGGTACCTGTCCCACCCATATTTTGTTCCATCCGTTTTGATAATATAGAATATAAGTTTCCCATACCCACTGAAACTTGTGCAGCATGTGATCGCAAATCAGTGAAATAGGTATTCAAAGCTTGTCTTGCCAGATACTTTGCTGTAACTGAAGCAGTATCGGTTTGAGTACTTTTATCATCGAAATCAGCTGTTTTGTAAACCGAATTGTATTCATCAAAAGTAACTCCTTTCAAAGGGATCAGTGTGCCTGAGGCATAACGAATAAAATTGCTAGCTTGGACTGCTTGCGATTGGCCAGCAAGTCCTACATTAGTAGGGCTGGTTTCGTCTCCGGTGGTCGATGAATAATTTAATGGCCCTAATAAAGAATTACTATTTAATTGACCTAAAAGGCCTTGAATATAGGTTGGACCATAAAAGGCATCCGTTATTGCAGCTGTAGGAGCGGGTAGCCTACCTATTATATTGGTTAATAGTTTGTTAGGCTCCATAAAGCCACAGGCCTCCAGTTCCGTTTTTTTGTAATCAATACTACAAAAAGTAGGATCAGCAGTCCCCAATATGTTTAAGATACTCTGATTAACTGGATCTTTTTGATATACTTTTTGATCAATCAAGGGGTTGATAGATATTTTATTGGCTACAGGTGATGAATAAGGCGTTGGGGAGGTGAAGGTTCTGTTTGCTGCATCATTAAGAACCGAAGCTCCTGGGATTGCTGGTGGTAAAAACTGGGGTAAAAGGCTATTAATAGGTAGGGCTCCTAAAAAGCTGGTCACCCAGTAACTTTCAATCACCTGCGTTCCTGCCAGGTTGAGCAAAGTATGAAGTATGGGGATGGGTGGTTGCGCTTCTGCGGGATTGCTTTTCAAATCAAATCCTAAATAAGCGCCCAAGTTGAGTAAATATTTTGCCAATTCATTGGACCCAGTATTATCCGTTAGGGGATTGGGACTTTCTGTTACTAGGGAGTTATCTGCAGCAACTGGAAATATTGGTGAAAGCAGCAGAATAAGTAATGCCTTAGATAAGAATTTCATTCATTCATCTCCTTCAAGAGCACGTAATACTAAATTGAGTCGGTATTGACAAAAAACACGGGCTAGCAAACGCAAACGTTCAAATACAATGTTTCTTTTTAAAAAAAAACCTGCAGCATCGTGACTCCCAAGACTTGTTTCTTCTGCATGAATTAAAACACGTGAGGCACTGCCAGGATGCACAGTATCTATGGCTTGAAGCAGCCTTAAACCCCTACCGGATTTTATATTACCAACAATTTGAATGAATTTTTCTTCTTCTGCAAGCATGCCCATGTCAATTCTTTCAATATCGTCTAGTTCTTTGCCCAATTGTGTCATGGCTGCTTCAAACTCAGGATCGCCATCCAAGGTCCAGTCTTCCACACTTTCCATGAAACTTATGACACGATATATCATGGGGTCAGGGTATTCAAACCAATATTGACATGATGCTTCATTACTTAAATCGGGCATTATTTACTCTTTTTTTACAGCCTTTGAATAATGGAATAAACCACTGCATACTGATATAGTATATTATCAACTATGAAAGTCCAAGAATTTAAAACGAGTATAAATAGATTTTATGATAAAAGAAATCAAAGCATTAATTAAAGACATCTTAAAGAAATTCAAAAGAATTTTTTTTGGAATTTTTAAAATCAGTAGATGGTTAGATTGGGCTAGGGTTAAAGCTGGAAGTAAATATTTCTATAGAAGCACCAAAGAAATAATATCTCCGCAGGTTGGAAAAAAACAAGAATCTTTCAATTCGGCTGTGCACACTTATAAACTGAATGATCAAGAATTGCATATTAAACAACAAGCTTTATTAAGATTAAGCCTTTTAATGCTTTCTTTTGCCACTTTAATTTTAGGATACGCAGTGTATCAATTCATTTTTGGAACAATACACGCCGGCCTCCTCAGCCTGGTTGTGATGGGTATTGCTTTAGTTTTGGCCTTTCGTTATCACTTTTGGTACTTCCAAATAAAACAACGTAAATTAGGGTGTACTTTTCAAGAATGGGTTAAAGCATTAAGAGGTGGGAAAAATGAATAAATTATTAATTAGTATATTGTTTTATTTTTTTCCTGCTTTGGTGCTAGCTGACTCGGGCGCTATGAGTTTCACACCACCGGTTTCAGATTATTCAGTGGTTTTTTTAGGAAATTTGTTTGGCATAGTCGATGGTGTTTTACATGGAAATGGCAGCCTCATCATGGGTGCCATGTTTGGTGTCTTTAATGCTGCTGTGCTTGTGTTCGGTGGCATAGTCATTTTGTACACTTTGATTGTGTCCACTATGAACACAGCGCATGAAGGGCAAATGCTGGGGCAGAAATGGTCATCTATTTGGATCCCACTTCGTGCAGCCGTGGGATTGGGCTTGTTAGTACCAAAGGCATCCGGTTATTGTTTGATGCAGATATTCGTTATGTGGATAGTATTACAAGGGGTGGGAGCCGCAGATAAAGTATGGGACGCAGCGCTTGGTTATTTGAATAGAGGCGGCTCTATCATTCAAGCGCAAACCACGAATCCTGCAAGCAATATTTTAGATCAGACAAAGGTCTCACCACTTAGATCCGGAGCTGCCAGTATACTTCAAGGTCAAGCTTGTATGCTTGCTTTGCAAAATCAATTGGTGGCTCAAAGACAAAGCTATATTAGAGATACTCAAAATGGAAAAGGGCCTTGCGAAACCGATGCCCTTAAACCTTTTTGCAATACACCAGTGCCTGATTTCTTAGCTTCAGTCAATGTAGTAGATGTACAGAATGCTAACCCGAATTCAACTACCCCCTTTACTGTAACCATGCCCAACATCCCTGCCTCTGATACGGTTTACAGCTTTCTAAATGGTATTTGCGGGAGTATTCAATGGAATACTCTATTCCAGACCACAGCTACTGGAGGGACCCTTGATCCAGCACAACAGGCCATTCAAAATCAGCTTCAACAAAAATTTGCAGATGGGTATAAAACTTTACAATTGTCTAGAGCCATAGCCATCCAGCAGTTGTATACAGATTTTACTGATCTTACCAGAACGATGATCAATAACGATCCTCAAATTGGCGCTGATAGCCCTTTACCATCAAATGCTGACACCTCTTCTACAAATTTCGCACCTTATGCAAGCCAGCAGTATGGCATTCCATTGACCGATCAAGGCCAAAGTTGTACAGATTACGGGAAAAAATGTATTTCTTGGGGGCCAATTCCACAAACCAATTTTTCGGCTATATTAACTGGTACAGAATTTTTAAATGCGCTTGATGATTATAAAGCCATCATGGCACCGACTTTAAGTGCTTTGGTTCAAGCCACGATACCGGATGCAGATAATACTTCACGTAAATTTCTAACTGAGGCTTCATCTAGAGGCTGGATAATGGCTGGTTCCTACTTTTTTGACATGATTAATCTGAATTCACAGGCACAAAATAATGCTACATTAGCCGATGACAATTCTGGTTTGGATAAAAGCACATTTGCTCTGTCCAATGTTACTGTCGCTAACTATAAACAGCTGGGAGTATGGTTTGAAAACGTGCAATCAGTGTATCCTAGAATAGCACAAGCCACAGCCATTATAGATGGGGGTGGAAGTGCGCAAAAACCTGACCTAACACCTTCGTCAACACGTCCATTGGTAGATGGTAAGCCTTCATCAACAGTATATGGTTATATTAATAACTCATTAATGATGCAGTTGCCTGGTCAACCTGGGTTAGTACCTTTATCATTTGCGAACACAATCCATTTTAGCACCTCGGGAAATCCCTTCCAAGGTTTTCCAAACCATTACTGGAATTGTAATAATGCTAGTTTCTATGTAGATTTGGGATTTTTTGGAGGTTTTGATTTTTGTTATGCCAATATTTCTAACTTTGTCTACAATGATGTAATTTTAACTCTTTTTGGTATTTTCGGTGGGCTTATTATGAGCTTAATCCAACAGCTACTGAATATTTTATTAATAGCACCTTTGACAGCCATCGCGGTCTTATTTCAACAAGGGGTTGCTACCATCTCAGCCCCCGGGGTGAATCCGATTGTGGCTTTAGCAAACATGGGTATTATGTATATTAATTTTGCAGGTGACTTGTGGATTTCTATATTGTTAGCTACTGTCCCTGCGGCTATCTTCCCCCCTATCTTTGCTTTGATGATCTTGGCTTTACCCCTTGTCATTGCTTGGATGGGTATCATGGTAAGTATATCCTTTGTTACTGCTTACTATATACCAATCTTACCTTATATGATGTTTGTCTTTGGTGCTATAGGCTGGCTTATTACAGTGATAGAGGCCATGGTTGCCGCCCCTATTGTGGCCTTAGGAATTACCCATCCCGAAGGACATGATGCCTTTGGTAAGGGTGAGCCTGCCATCATGATTCTATTGAACATTTTTTTAAGACCCTCAATGATGATTATTGGGTTTATAGCTGCAATAGCGCTCACTTATGTGGGCGTGTGGATCCTAAATGCAGGGTATGATCATGCCATCAGTTACATGCAGACAGGTGGTAGTATTACAATTCCCCCGCCTGGAACACCGCCGCCTCCGCCTCAGCAAGGGTCTGGACTTTCAGGTACTTATATTGGGTGGGCTGGCCTTTTTGCTTTCTTCTTCTCAGTACTGACCTATACGACCATGTATTTGATAATAGTCCAAAAATCCTTCACACTCATCTCTCATTTACCTGATAAAGTGCTTCGTTGGATCGGTGGTACACCTGAAAGCACGGGGCAAGATGCAGCTCAATGGGGCGAAGAAGCGAAATCCTCAACAAAAGATGCGGGTGAAAAATCCTATAATGCACAACAGCAAATTGATAAATCCGCTGGTGCCTTGGCCCAAAAGGGAATTGCCGGTCTCAAACGGGGCAATGCTTCTACCGATATGAAAGTCCAGTCCTCGAGTAATAAGCCAGATGTGCCCCCAGGAGGGTAAATAATCCCCCTCCTGCTGCTGGTGTATTTTTTTCCTTAGGTTTAAGGCAGTTTTATAAAAGGAAGAAAAATATTTTATCTGTTTTAATTAACATGTAACTATTTATGGTGAGAACCTTCGAAAGGCACCTTGGCAACTTGAGAAATAGATCCTGGACATTAAGCATGACTGTCATTGGGAAAATTTTTGAAAGACAAATGATACCTATTTACTGTTGATAATCTTTGGCTCCAGCAATGATTAATTTATAAACACGCTCACTGATGATGCCTTGTTCAAATTTGACTTTAGCATCATGAGTCATCAATTGCCCCCGTTGTCTTACTAATTTACGAGTTGCGGCAGTTACCTCATTGGGATTGCCTTCTAGTAGGATATCGCGCACTTCTTCGTCAAATACCAAATATTCTCGTAGCGCTACTCTTTTCTCATCAACAGTGGGTACCAACTTTTGCCAAATACACAATCGTATTGTTTCTAAAATATCTATGGTCCTACCTAAACGCTCCTCGCTTGTAAATGAGGTTACTAAACGACGCATTGTCTCGGCAACCCCGGAGGTATGTAGTGTGGTGTAAACTGGATGTCCTGTGAGCGCTGCCTCTAAAGCTGCACTGATGGTTTCTGCATCACGGCACTCACCCACCATGATCAAGCGTGGTTTGCGCCGCAGGGCGTTGCGAACGCCGTCTGCAAAATTAGGTAAATGTCTTGGTATTTCTGATTGGCTTACTACCGACGATGTGGTTTCAATTTCATCATATACAAATTCAATGGGAGATTCGTAGGTAAGCACTTTTCTGTTTGATTCTGTATTCTCGATAAGGTCACGAATGATTGAAGCTAATAAAGTAGATTTACCTGATCCCGTGGCCCCTGTAATAAAGATGATGCCCTCTTGGGGTGCTATGGCATCCAGAACCGTTTGGGGCAAATCCATGGTGCTTAATTTTGGAGGGGTGGTTGGTATCGTTCTTAAAGTGATTTGGATTGCATCATGACCTTCCACCAAACAGGCGGTACCATTTACACGATAACGGAAACGTACACCACGATTGGGTCTAAATTCATAATGGGTATCAATGTCTTTTCCAGACAACAGTTGCGTTGTGGCATTTGGACCATAAATGGAATTGATAAGATCACCCACTTCGGTATTGGATAATTTTCTATTCGTTACCCGCAACAGTTTCCCATACACCTCAGCATATATAGGCTCGGACGTTTGAATGGTAATATCAGAGGCATTCAACTTTGCGGTATGCTCCAACATTTTATCCATAAAGCTAGGGTTGAAGCGGGTAGGCTCATCGGGCATTAAAAATTCATTGGTCATAAGTGTCTCAACCTACTGGTGCTATAACTGGTTGCCAAGCTTTGCTGGTAATCACAATTTTTGCTTTGACAACTTCTTTTTCAAGGTGATTAAATTGCTCAAGGGCATTTTCATCTTTGGCCACAGCAGCTATCCATTCGTTACTGTTTATATTCAAGGCTGGCAGTGAAGTGATTCTAAGCACTCTATCATCGATGTGAATTTCTGAGCCATCTCCTGTTACACCTAGATCCGTATGAGAAACATAAGGTGGCGAAACCATATTCATAGCTAATAATTTTCTATAAAGAATCATCCCAACAAAATCTTCTTTGATGCGTGCAATATTTTCTTCAAGAATTGTATTGGCTTGATCAACGCCGTTTCTCCAGCCACGTGCAACATAAATACACCATAATTGTTTCTCAGCCTTTGAGCAGGGCAAAAGGGTAGAATTTGGGTATTCTGGTTTTTGGTAATCCATCCAAAGGTATTGGCGCCAGTTTGGAGGGGTAGTTACAAACCGCGCTTGTTTTGAAACTTTATAAGTACGGTCAGAAATTCGAATGGTCTGTGTATCTGCAAGATTTAAAGTGTTTCTGCCCTCCAAAAGCACCGGGGGCAAAATATTATGTTCTAATATAAGGCTATTAAAGTCATATATTAAATCTAGATTTCTGGCTTGTTTTGTAAGATTTTCATCGATATAACGTGCTCGCGAGGCAAGACCAGCTTGTGCTCCCAGACTCAATGCAGTTTCTTTGATGGCCATACCACGAATTTTACTTATATTCATTTGGTTACGTCTGCTTTTTTTTGCATTGGCCATGGCTTTCAAGCCATTTAAGGAATCAGTATCGCCTATATAGGTGTTGCGACTACAGCCTATAGCAAGCATGCAAAGTACAATGAGGAAAGATCTAAGAATAAAGTTTGGCATAACGCAATTCTACAACTTGACTGTTAGGATAGACGTGAATAAAAGCTTTTTTACCAGCTTGGTAATCAATATCACGAAGGAGTTCAGCTAAACTTTTATCTTTCACATTGATGCTTATCAAGATGGGCAAAGAGGGCGGTTGACCTATGATTCGCAGTCTAAAATGTGCAGATTTTGAAATGCGTTCGGTTAATTCCTCTATAGGACCAGACCAGTCAATGCTAGCACGCGCTTGTAAGTTATAAGCATTGGGGATGGTAAGTACATTGTCTAAATTGGGCGGATAAATGACTTTTTCTACCTTGGTCATCTCCAGCATGGAATCACTAACAGAAACCGCCGCCTCCGCCAATTTAATTGTCGCATCATCTGCAGGATTATTTACTGGTGGTTTGCGAAATGAATGTGCACAGCTTGTTAGTATAGTAATCAGTATCAACAGAGTGACAAACTTGTGGTTCATTCAAGGTCTTTTTATCTTTGTGAATATTACTTTGATTTGAACAGGAGCTAGGGCTGTTGTCAAGCTCGTTTTTCAAATAAGCCATACACCACCTGTCCTGCTTGCTTACGCTTAAGCAGTCCCCATTGCGACTCATCTAAATCAAAGGCTTGTGGAGATTCAAGGTACAACAGCCCACCTTTTACCAGAATATTATGTTTGATGATGGTCTCCAAGCACTCTGGCAACAGGTTTTTTGAAAAGGGTGGATCAAGAAAAATTAGGTCAAATGAGGCTGGATTAGTTTGCAAATAATGTAAGGTATCAGCTTTAATCAGCAGCAAATGAGGGCTATGAAAGTCACAGATGAGCTTGCTCAAATTGGCATAAGCTAGGGGTGACTGCTCTATAAATGTCACATAACTAGCACCTCTGGAGAAAGCCTCCAAACCTAAGGCACCGCTCCCAGCAAAAGCATCCAAACATCGAGCGCCACGAATGTCTTGCATCAACCAATTAAACAGGGTTTCTCGAATACGATTGGGTGTCGGTCTTAGTCCCTCAATGTCGGGGAAAGGCAGCTTTTTACCCTTGTACAGTCCACCGATGATGCGTATGCCTGGCTTCACAATCGACCTACCTTGATAAGTACTAATTTATCAAGATCAACTTGTTGTTTAAAAGCTTGCTTAACTTCTTGAAGTGTAACGGATTGGATATGGTCTACATAGGACTCTAAAAAATTATTAGGCATTTGATAAAAAGCCACCCGTAAGAGAAGGTTTGCAATGGTATGATTAGAATCAAGAGAAAGTGGGAAACTTCCAGTTAAATACTGTTTGGCAGCAGTCAATTCTTCCTGATTAGGGCCCTCTTGTATAAAGCGCGCTAAAGCAAGCTGCGTAAGCTGTAGTGCTTTAGAAGCTCTACTATTTTTTGTGGCCAAACTGATTATAAATGGTCCTTCACCAGGCATAGGGACGAACTGGCTATCTATTCCATAGGTTAACCCCCGTTTTTCTCTTATCTCAAGACCCAAGCGAGATTCAAGAGGGTCTCCACCAAAAATATAGTTACCTACTGTTAGTGGGAAATAATTTGGATTATGGTGATCAATCCCTATTTGCCCCACCCTTATCATGGTTTGTGAGGATGGATAGTCAATGTTTTTTTGTTCTGCATGTGGTATTTGAACTGCCTGAGGTAAGATAGATGCCTGCTGACCTCTGGGAAGTGCTCTGGTCAACTGATCAGCCATTTGATGCGCGGTTTGTTGATCAATTGCTCCAACCAATACCAGGACTGCATTTTCTGCAACATAATATTGTTTATAAAATTCAATCAATTGATCTCGAGTTATGGCCTTCAAAGATTTGATGTTGCCATTGACCGCATGTGCATAGGGGTGATTCTTATATAAAGTTTTAAAAAAAGTGAGATTGGCTATGTCTTGTGGCGACTCTTGGGCTTGCTTCAAAGACATAAGTAGTTGAGTTTTTTCACGCATGAAGGCATCCATTGGGAAATCTGGGTGAATGATCATGTTTGAAAAAAGCCTGTTTGAATGGCTTAAGGCTTGCGGAGTGGTCAGGGTTCTGAGGTTAAATACAACCATATCTTTGGTGTTGTTTCCGGTCAGTTGAGACCCCTCATCAGCAAAACCATTGGCTAAGTCAGTTGCACTCAGTCCTGCATTGCCTTGATTCATCATATTAAAGGTTAAAGCACTTAAGCCTTGACGGGCCCCATCGTAGGCAGAACCTGCAGCAAAAGCGAGACTTAGATCTAGCATGGGAACTTCCATTGCCTGATAAAAAATCACCCTTACCCCGTTGGAGGTAGTCCAGTGATCTGTTTTAAAAGGTTTTGCTAGACAAGATTGTGCGATGCCAGTCAGAAGCAGGTATATAAGAAATTTAAAAAGGTTCATAACTGTTTCTCATTGGTCGTTGAGGGTTGTAACAAAGCCTGAGTGGCATTCGTATCTTGAAAATACTTTCTGGCAGTTTGTTGGATTTGTAGAGCACTTACATCATTGATGGCCTGACTAAATTCTGCTGTACGTTTCCAGCCAATACCTATGGTCTCTAATAAGCCCAATTCCATGGCTTGACTAAAAATAGAATCTTTTTCAAAGGTTTTTTGAGCAATCAGCTGATTTTTAATTCTTTGCAGTTCAATATCTGTTAAAGGTGTTGTTTTGAGCGTATCTAACTCTGCTATTAGACCTGTGGTGAGTGTCTTGATTGATTGATTTTGACTAGGTGTTCCTGTGACCATAAACTGGGTGGCATATTTAGAATAAGGATTATACAGTGCTGTAGCAGAACTGGCAATGTGGGAGCCTCGTATCAAGTTTTTTGCAAAACGTGAGCCTTCGCCCACATCCAGTATGGATGCAATCAAAGCCAAAGCATAGGGTTCCCAGGCATGAGTCGCGGTTTTTATACTAGGAACGGTGTAACCTAATAAAACCATGGGTATTTTAACCGCAGCTTGAATATGGACGGTTTTTTTTCCAAGTGCCACCGGTTCTATTTGCGGCTTACTAGGCTTCACTTGTTTTTTAGGTAAACCATCAAAATAATGTTGGGCAAGGGAGTGGATGGTTTCTGGATTCACATCGCCTACAACCACCAAAGTTGCATTGTTGGGTACATAATATTTTTTATACCACTGTCTAAGGTCAGGCAAGTCCATGCTTTGGAGATCAGTCATCCATCCGATGACCGGATGATGATAAGCTTCAGCTAAATGAGCGGTGGCCAAAAAACGTTCCATAGCCAGCGCTTGAGGATTATCATCAGTACGTAAGCGCCGCTCTTCTTGAATGACTTTAATTTCTTTAGCAAATTCATGAGCATCAAATTCAAGATGATGCATTCGGTCAGCTTCAAGTTCAAAGACGAAACCCAGTTGAGAGGATTCTACCTTTTCATAAAAAACTGTGTAATCAGTATTGGTCATTGCATTTTGCTGACCGCCGGTTTTGGCTATAATTTTTGAAAACTCACCTTGGGGGAATTTTTTAGTCCCTTTAAACATCATATGCTCAAGGGCATGCGAAAGACCCGTAGATCCACCCTTCTCATCAGAGGAACCTACTTTGTACCAGAGCATGGATACAGCAATTGGCGCACGGTGATCTTCTTGGATAACTAGTTTTAATCCATTTTTTAAAATAAACTCTTGAACTTGTGCAAAGGTCTGGCAAGATACAATTAGGAATAAAACAATGAGACTTTTACGCACAACATAACCTCGAAGCTAAAAAGGTGATAGAATTCCACATTTATTAGGATTTGTATACTAAATGATTAACTGGTTTAAACAAAAACAAAAGTCACCACCACCAGTGGAGCAGACTGCCGACATTATTCCTGCGCCTATTATTGAGCCTGAGACTTTAAATCCTGTGGAGACTAAGAAAACATTCTTTAGTCGCTTCAAACAGGGATTGAGTAGGACGCGCCATCAATTGGGTGATGGCATTGGTGCTCTGTTGCTGGGTAAAAAAGAAATCAACCAGGCTTTAATAGACGAATTAGAATCCCTGTTGATAGGTGCTGATCTGGGTATAGCAACCACCCAGGACATATTAAAAACCGTTGCTGAAACCCTAGAAAGAAAGAAATTATCCGATGGAAATTCCGTGTATGAGGCTTTAAAATCCCATCTACTTTCTATATTAGCTGAAAATACCCAAGTATTAGATTTAAAAACCCAGAATAATACCCCCTTTGTATTATTAATGGTAGGTGTAAATGGCGCAGGTAAAACGACAACCATTGGTAAACTTGCAAAGCAATTTCAACAACAAGGTAAAAAAGTGATGCTTGCTGCAGGCGACACTTTTAGAGCAGCTGCTGTTGAACAGTTATATCAGTGGGGTGAGCGCAATGACATCACTGTCATAGCCCAACAAACGGGTGCAGACAGTGCCTCAGTTATCTTCGATGCTTTACAGGCTGCTAAAGCACGCAACATGGATGTTTTAATTGCAGATACTGCAGGACGTTTGCATACGCAGGCGCATTTGATTGATGAATTGAAAAAAATAAAACGCGTTTTAAAAAAATTAGACCCCGAAGCACCACACGAAACCATGTTGGTATTGGATGCTAGTATCGGACAAAATGCATTGATTCAGGCAAAGCAATTTCATGAAGCTGTCCATTTAACAGGAATTACCATGACCAAGTTAGATGGTACAGCCAAGGGCGGTATATTATTTTCCATTGCACATGAGTTAAAAATTCCTTTTCGTTATTTAGGGGTGGGGGAGGGTATAGACGATTTACGGCCCTTTGATGCGGCTCAATTTGTCGGTGCAATATTCAATGATACAATTTGAAAAGGTAAGTATGCGCTATCCTGGGGGCTTCGAAGCCTTAAACCAGCTTGATTTCTTTTTAGAAAAAGGAGAAATGGCTTTTTTAACAGGGCATTCTGGCGCTGGGAAAAGTACACTTCTTAAATTGATAGCCCTTTTAGAAAGACCTACTGCAGGCCATATTAAATTTAACGGTGTGCATTTGAATCAACTAAAAAAATCAGAGGTGGCTGCCCATAGAAGACAACTGGGTATCACTTTTCAGTCCCCTCATTTCTTAAATGACCGAACAGTCTTTAATAATGTTGCTTTGCCCTTAGAGATTCAAGGCACAGCCAAGGTAATGATAACCAAACGGGTACATGCAGCCTTGGATATGGTGGGTCTACTTAACAAAGAAAAAATGTTTCCCCTTCAATTATCTGGCGGGGAACAACAAAGGTTAGGACTTGCTCGTGCGGTGGTTCATAAACCTGTTTTATTATTGGCTGATGAGCCCACGGGGAATTTAGATCCTAAGTTATCAACAGAAATTATGTCCATTTTCGAACAATTTAATCAGGTAGGCGTGAGTATCTTAATTGCTACGCACGATTTGGCATTGATAGCTAGAATGAAACATAAAATCATGATGTTGAAAGGAGGACGCTTGTGTTAAAACATAAAATGCAATCATCTTCTGCTTTCCATATACAAGCGATTGTACAAAGTTTTAATCTACTAGGTCGTAAACCCTTGGCCAGCTCAATGACAATCCTTGTAATAGCCCTCGCTTTGGCTTTGCCTGGCTTTTTTTGGGTATTTACCAAAAATCTTAGCCAATTCACTTTAGGATTACAGCGCGGTGGTCATATTTCCTTGTATTTAAAATCAATGACAGCCTCAGATCAAACTGTACTCCTTGAACAAGTGCGTGATACCCCAGGTGTGGGCCAGGCCCTATTAAAAACCCCGGAGGAGGGCTTAGAAGAATTAACACAACAAGAAGGGATGGAAGACATCATGCATTACCTCCCAGACAATCCTCTGCCTGCCGTGATTGAAATTACACCAGCCCTGATGATGGATTCGCCAAGCCAATTAAGTATACTTTCCAAACAATTACAGCGCTTACCTCAAATTGAGCAAGTTAAATTAGATATGGAATGGGTGAGGCGCTTAGATGCCATTTTAAAGGTTGCAAGCAAGATTACCCATTGGTTGATGATAGCATTGGTCATGGCCGTGGTTCTCATCATAGCTACAACCTTACGCTTAGTGATTCATACTCGTCATGAAGAGATTCAAGTTTTAAAGCTCATTGGAGCGCCAGATGCCTTCATCCTCAGGCCTTTTTTGTATTTAGGCATCTGGTATGGTCTAGCTGGCGCAACCCTGGCTGTCATTTTGGTGAATGTTTTTGTGTTAAGCACGGCCATGGTGCTCAATGAATTGGTCTCTGTTTATCAAATGCACTATCCGTTGTTGGGCCTGTCAATAAGGCAAATCTTGCCCCTGATACTTTTTGCGGTTATACTAGGCAAATTAGCGGCTCATCTGTCTGTAAAGAGACAATTGTTGAGTATAGAGCCCTATAATTAAACATAAAACGTCAACTGTGTTTCACCTGCAAAAGGTGTTTTATTGTGATTGGAGGAAGAAATGCGTCAACAGTTACAACTTGCCGCGATGAATTTATCTGTCGGCAGTCTCGATTCATACATACATCAAGTCAATCAAATCCCCATGTTAACCCTAGAAGAAGAAACATCTCATGCAGAACGGTTTCAATCCCAAGGGGACATCGAAGCCGCAAGACAGCTAGTACTTGCGCATTTACGCTATGTGGTCCGCGTGGCTCGAGGGTACTTAGGCTATGGTTTGCCTTTAAATGATTTAATTCAAGAAGGTAATGTGGGTCTTATGAAAGCAGTTAAACGCTTTGACCCTAAGATGGGCGTACGCCTGGTGTCCTTTGCAGTGCACTGGATTAAGGCCGAAATACATGAATTTGTTTTACGTAATTGGCGAATAGTGAAGGTCGCCACTACCAAGGCACAAAGAAAATTATTTTTTAATTTAAGACAGATGAAAAATCGTCTGGGTTGGTTTACATGCGAAGAAGTAGATGCTGTAGCCAAAGATTTAGGCGTAAGTCGTGAAGCAGTATTAGTGATGGAGCAGCGTTTAAATGCCATGGATACCTCTTTCTATGCCACTGAGGCTGATGATTGCGATGAAAAATCCTATAAAAAAGCACCAGAGCATTACTTATTTAATGCCAATGACGATCCTGCGGTTATTTTCGAAAAAGAGGATACCGGCGACAGAGGCCGAGAAAATCTTATGGTAGCTTTGGAACGGTTGGATGAACGCAGTCAAGATATTTTGCAGCAACGCTGGTTAAATGATGATAAGTGCACCTTACATGATCTGGCCGAGAAATACGGCGTGTCGGCAGAACGTGTTAGACAGCTTGAAAAAAATGCGATGAAGAAATTACGTCAATTTATAGAAGATTAGGGTTGTTGTCTGACTCCACACTTCCAACAGTGTTCATAATACATTCAGATAGGATATCAACACATGGATTCATCAAATTATATCTATCATCATGGCGAATTAGAACTCCATGGCTTTTTAGCTTATGGAGAAAATCATGATAAGCCACTACCAGCTGTCATTGTTGCTCATGATTGGACAGGGCGCAACGAATTTGCTTGTCAGAAGGCACAGATGTTTTCGCAGATGGGATATCTGGGCTTTGCATTGGATATGTTTGGTCAGGCACGTCTAGGAAATACCACTGATGAAAAAATGGCATTGATACACCCTTTAGTTAATGATAGAGCCTTACTACGTGACCGAGTTTATTCAGCCTTTGATGCTTTGGTGGCTATGGAAGAAGTCGACAGTAATCGCATTGCCATTGTGGGTTTTTGTTTTGGCGGGATGTGTGCGCTGGACTTAGCAAGAAGTGGCGCCGATTTGAAAGCTGCAATCACTTTTCATGGCTTGCTAAACCCACCTGAACAACCACAATCTGAAGACATAAAGGCTAAAATTTTAGTCTTACATGGCTATGATGATCCCTTGGTAAAGCCTGAGCAAGTAACAGCATTTTGTAGAGAAATGGATGCAGCGCAGGTGGATTGGCAAGTTCACATGTTTGGCCAGGTAGAACATGCCTTCACAAATCCAAATGCACATGATGAAAACGCAGGACTTGTCTTTAACGCCTTGGCTAGCGAACGTTCCTGGGGAATGATGACTCAATTTTTAACAGAAATTGTTAAATAAATTCGTAACTTTCCAGGATAAGGACGTCATCCGTCAACCCGAAGCGCGCCTTTATGCACGAAGATCTCCAGACCATGACTCAATCCTACACTGGGAGAGCCCTTAATGCTTTCGGGACGTACCGGGGAGTTACTTATAATTACTCTTGGCTTAGGTAGGTTTTACGATCTTGCATTGTTTCAATGCTGTTTAGTAGGGTTTGATGACAAATTTCTTTCATTACTGGAATATCTTCCAAGGCAAGCCCTTGACGTATAGTATAAGCAATTAAAAAACTATCTTGCCATATTTTTTCGTTTTTCTTTTCATGTGCTTTTACCCATAAAGCCAACCAGAGAAAATGAAATTGCCATTTATCACGGTTTAATTCTAGTTCTTCAGAAAAAATTGCATCCATAGCTTGGGCTAATTTACAGACTTTAACACCATCTATAAAGCTACTGTTTTGATTGACAATTTTGTCAATGGCAGGGCTTTCTAAAAACCAGGACTCTGTGAATTTTTTATTTTTAAGCCAAGATTTAGACCTTTGTAAAGATTGATCAATGGTCTCTTGGGTAAAGGGAACTATTTGTATACTCATTTGTTCAAATAAATAATCACTGTCTAATTTATTAGGCCTCAAGCGTTGCCCCAATAATTCATAAATTTCTAAAAAATGAATGCTTGGCATGCCTGCCTGCTCAATGGTTACTGCTAAAAAATGTTCAATGATTATTTTAAAATAAGACAAGTCTACGGTTCTTAAGGTCACGCTCTCTTGAAAGGCTTCTCTGTAATATTCACGGACTTCTGAAACGGGAATCACATCTGTAGCCCAGGCGTCTTTAAGACCTAGTCCATACTTTAATAACAAACTGCAAAGCCTATTTTTGCGACGTCTACTTACTTGAATAAATAAACCCTGTGAGCCACTGCCATCGACTTCAGTGGCTCTAATGATACATTTACAGGGATCTGAATCAGCCTGAAAAACAACCCCTTTTTTACGCTGATTTTTTATCCATCGATTAAAATAATCATGATAAGCCGGAGCATACCAATGTTTGATGGTTTCCAACCTGGACAAGGAAACTGAGGATACAGTAATAGTATCTAGAATTTGATCCAGAGTTGCTACAACAACATCTCGTACTTCTGCCAATGGATGAAGCAAAGTCAATATTGCAATATCATGACCTTCTTCGATTTGATACAAATCTGCAATTAAATCAGCAAAAAATTCAGCTGGCATGGCATAACTTTGTGCAAAAAAATTTTCAGCAATCTCATAAATTGAAAGATCGGATAATTCATGTATCAACTGACGTATTGAATCCAGATGGGAGGCTTCAGTGCTTTCTATGGTGGCGCTTTCTTGCATGGCTAAATCAAGATAGGCATTTTTTAAATTATCTGATAATTGGACCTGCGCCTCATAAAATGCATTGAGTATAGGTAACCAAAACCCCAAGACATGATTGTTCTTACGAATGGCTGTTGCTAAGTGGTCCATCAACTGAAGCATTATTTTGAAGATGATTTTATTGTTGTCGGCAGCTGCCTGCAATTGAGCAACACAAATATCCAAAGCAAAAATGCAGGCAGAATAGTTAGGCGATTCTTCAAGGAGATCATCATCAAACTGATTGAGCATATCAATTATCTGAAATGCCAATTCCGGCTGTTGCAACAACATAAGGTACAATTGAGGATCAGGGTCGTCATTTTTTTCAATCAAAGCAGCCATTTCAGTAATGAGCTGGTTTAAATCAAGCGTATCATTTTTCATGTATCAGAGAGCCTATTGATCATTGCCACGTCTTAACTTTGATAAAGCATCGGCCATAGCTGTATTGAAAATTGTTTTTGTTTTCTCAGGAACAGGTTTTTTGACCTCAATCTTTTTCTTGGCAGGTTGCCTTTTTATCTCCCCTGGTTTACTGGTTTGAGGTGGTTTCATGCTCACCTTTTTCTCAGGCGTTTTGCTCTCTAACTCAAGCTTCATACTAAGGCTTATACGTTTACGTTCCTTATTTACTTCCATGACTCTAACAGTGACAATGTCACCGGCTTTGACAATTGTTTGCGGATCACTGATAAACCGGTTCGTCATTTCTGAAATATGAACAAGCCCATCCTGATGTACCCCAATGTCAACAAATGCACCAAAATTAGTCACATTGCTCACAACCCCTTCCAGAATCATACCCTCGTTTAAATGATTGATGTTTTCAACACCTTCTTTGAACTGTGCGGTTTTAAATTCAGGTCTGGGATCACGACCAGGTTTTTCAAGCTCTTTGATGATGTCTCGAATGGTGGCTAAACCATGCTCGGTATCGACGTATGCTTCTATATTTACGCTTTGCAAAATTTGTTTATTACCAATCATTTGAGAAATGGTTACATTTTTATCACCAATGATTTTTTGTACGATGGGGTAAGCTTCAGGATGGACACAGGAAGCATCTAAGGGATTATCACCATGCATGATTCTTAAAAAGCCCGCTGCTTGCTGGAAGGCTTTTTCGCCCATGCGATTGATATTTTTTAGTTGTTCTCTGTTCGTAAAGGCTCCGTGTTCATCACGATGCTGTACGATGTTTTTTGCCAAGCCATCATTCAAGCCTGAAATATGCGATAGAAGTGCTGAAGATGCTGTGTTGACATCTACACCCACTGCATTCACACAATCTTCCACCACACCATCCAAGCAGCGTGCCAAACGGTTTTGGTTTACATCATGTTGATATTGACCCACACCAATTGATTTTGCCTCAATTTTAACCAATTCAGCCAAAGGATCTTGTAAGCGTCTAGCAATAGAAACGGCACCGCGCAAGGTGACATCTAAATCTGGAAACTCTGCTGCAGCAAGTGCTGAGGCCGAATAAACAGAAGCACCTGCCTCACTGACTATGACTTTGGTAAGCGATAGATCAGGATACATTTTAATCAGATCAGAGACCAAACGCTCAGTTTCACGCGAACCTGTGCCATTACCTATACTGATGATATCCACATTGTTTTTGGCAGCAAGCTTTGCCAGTTCAGCAATTGATTGATGCCATTCATTTTGTGGGGCAAAGGGAAAAATCACGGTGTAATCTAGTAATTTCCCGGTGGAATCCACAACCACAACTTTGACACCGGTTCGAATACCTGGATCAAGTCCCATTGTAATTTTTGAGCCAGCTGGCGCTGCTAACAATAAATCATGTAAATTTTTAGAAAATACTTTGATGGCTTCATCATCAGCAAGTTCTCGTAATCTTGAAAGCAATTCCAGTTCAAATTTAGCAAATAATTTTACCTTCCAGGTCATACGTACCGTTTCATGTAACCAATGGTCAGCAGCCCGCTGTTGATTTTCAATTTTAAAATGTGCAGCAATTTTATTTATACCATACTCCGAATCCGATTCGGGTAATGTCAGGCTAAGTTGTAAAACCGATTCACGGCGGCCGCGAAACAGCGCCAATGCACGGTGAGAAGGAATCTTGTGAATTGGTTGTGAAAAACTAAAATAATCGGAAAATTTATTTAAAACTTCTTTATTTTTAGAGCTGCCGGTGGAACTTAGTATGGCATGCTGCCATAAATATTCTCGTAATTCGTTGATAAGTTCAGCATCTTCAGCAAACTGTTCGATTAATATATTGCGCGCACCTTCTAAGGCTGTCTTCACATCGATTATGCCCTGTTCAAGCTGAATGTATTCTTCTGCCTTTGCCTCAGGGGAAAGGGTAGAATCATGCCACAGAGCATGGGCCAGTGGTTCCAGGCCAGCTTCTATTGCCAGTTGTGCCTTGGTTCGACGTTTTGGTCTATAAGGTAAATATAAATCTTCCAATCGAGTTTTCGTGTCAGCTGCGAGAATGGCTTGCTCTAATTCAGGCGTTAATTTATCTTGTTCACTGATTGAGTTGATAATAACAGTACGACGCTCATCTAATTCGCGCAAATACAGCAAACGTTCTGCTAAATGACGCAACTGGCTATCATCAAGCTCACCTGTATCTTCTTTACGATAACGAGCAATAAAGGGAACAGTAGCGCCCTCATCCAGTAACCGAATAGCACTGGTTACTTGCCACTCTTTAACCTTCAATTCTTTTGCAATAATTACCATTATCGCGGACCTGTCTTCACTCATTGAACCCTCATAGAACTAGATAAAAAAAACATCTCAACACAGTGCGAGATGTACTTATTCACTCAACAGTAACTGATTTAGCAAGATTACGTGGTTGGTCAACATCTGTGCCCTTTGCAACAGCTACATGATAGGCCAATAACTGCAACGGCAAGGTGTAAACAATGGGGGCAACCCAGACACCGCAAGAAGGAACTTTGATTAATCGAGCACCATTCGCCTTCCAAGTTTGGGAGTCATCAACAAATACAAATAATTGCCCACCTCGTGCACTCACTTCATGTAAATTAGACTTTAATTTGTCTAATAATTCATCATTAGGAGCAACCACAACCACTGGCATGTTTTTATCTACCAATGCCAATGGTCCGTGTTTTAATTCACCGGCAGGATAAGCTTCAGCATGAATATATGAAATCTCTTTTAATTTTAAAGCACCTTCTAAGGCAACCGGATATTGTACCCCACGACCTAAAAACAGGGCATGTGCTTTATTAACAAACAAGGCTGCTAAATCTTCAATCTCATCGCTCATCTTTAAAACTCGCTCACAGCAAGCTGGTACTTCTTGAAGCTGTTTTAAAACATCATAAGCCCTGTCATCTTTACATAAAGCCGCTGCTAACATTAAAAAAGCTGCTAATTGCGTGGTGAATGCTTTGGTGGACGCCACACCAATTTCAATGCCGGCACGAGTTAAAAATGTACAATCTGCCTCTCTGACCAGGGTGCTGTTTGCCCTATTACAAATGGTTAAGCTTGCCAAATAATTTTGAGTTTTAGCCTTGCGCAAGGCCGCCAGTGTATCAGCTGTTTCACCTGATTGTGAAATTGTAATAAATAAAGTACCTTCTGGCACCACCACGTCTCTATATCTAAATTCGCTGGCGATTTCTACTTGTGTAGGTAATTTGGCTAAGGATTCCAGCCAATATTTAGCAATGAGGCCTGCATGGTAGCTTGTCCCACAAGCAACGATGTGGATTTGTTTGACATGGGGAAACATGTGGTAAGCAGAACTGCCAAAACTGGCTCTTAATACCTCAAGGCTACCAATCCTGCCCTCAATGGTATCTGCAAGTACTTTGGACTGCTCGAATATTTCTTTCAACATAAAATGTCTGTAAAGACCCCGGCTGACAATTTCAGAGTCCCCATCTAAAGGATGTATTGTGCGCTCTACTTCGATTTGTTCTATGTTATAAATTCGCACTTGGTGCGCAGTCAAGATTGCACAATCGCCTTCTTCTAGGTATATGACCGATTGAGCAAAAGAACGCAAAGCCATTGGATCAGAGGCAATAAAATTTTCACCAATCCCAAAGCCCACAACCAAGGGGCTGCCTTTTCGAACAGCAATCAATTCAAGCGGGTGTTGTTGATGAATTACCCCTATTGCAAAAGCACCCTTCATTTCAGATGCCGCAATTTGCACAGCCTTTAACAAGTTTTCGTGCTGGAGGTAATAACAATAAATCAAGTGAGCGGCCACTTCAGAATCTGTTTCGGAGGTAAATTCATAGCCTTTTTGGATGAGCATTTGGCGTAATTCATCGTGGTTTTCAATGATACCATTATGAACCAAAGCAATTTGGCCATGAGACAAATGGGGGTGTGCATTGACTTCGGAGGGTTTACCATGGGTTGCCCAGCGAGTATGTGCAAGGCCGGTTGTACCCGCAATGGCTGTTTCTTGCATGGCATCTGCTAATGTCTGCACTTTGCCTTGTATTCGAACTCTTTTAAGACGTGCGGCATTGCCATCAATAACGGCAATTCCTGCGGAATCATAACCTCTGTATTCTAGACGACGTAATCCTTCAAGTAAGATTTTACTAATATCCCTTTCCGATACAGCTCCCATAATCCCACACATAACAACTCCTTGCTTCCATTTATAAGTATTGCCACAAAAAAAGTGCAATTATGCCATACAACAGCAGCAAACACGAAGCCTCTTAGCACAATTCCTTTAAATACTGGCTCACAGGCTCTGCATTATTTGTAAAAACCCAACGTATTCCACGGTTTAATTCTCTGTATAAACTGTATTTAGAATTAACAAAACCAACACCGATTCTTTGATCTGCCTCATTCAATTTATTGATGAGGGCATTTGTTAATAATAAATAATTCCCCAACACGCCGCCATAATTTTCTTTTAAACTTAACTCGCAAAATTCTTTGACATTGTTGTGAACAGGAACCAACAACAAAGACTGTTTTGAAAATGATGATAAGGCATGAAACCGAGCAGCGTTTAGAGATAAAATATGATAATCTTTACACGGTGTTAAATCTTTTAAAGCAAAAGACAGACTATTTTGATCTTTCAATCTGCATTTTAATTCAATAAACAAATGAAGTTTTCTCCCATAAGTTTCAACCACCTCAGACAATGTGGGTATTTGTGGAACCAAGGCCCGTAGTTGATTAAAGTTCAATTGAGCAATTTCCAGGTCATGACCCCATAAACGCTTTAATGTCGAATCATGGTTAATAACCAATACATCATCTGCAGTGGGATGTACATCAAATTCTATTCCCCAATAACCTAGCTCTAGTGCCTTATGAAAGGCAGCATCTGTGTTTTCAATCCTACCTGCTGCATGTTTATGCGCGCCTCTGTGCGCAATGAGATTAACATGGCTAGCCGCTATAGCCTGTGGTTTAAGCCTTGGTATACAGGAAAAATACCAGTCCACTGAGTGTTCCAGCATTGAAATAAGCATGAATCTATCTCCAAAAACAGTCTTATAGTCAAGCAGATGTTTGATTACTCATAGTCTGACTTAATGTTAAAGAAAAAATATGGCATAATACCAGGTTGCAGTCAATTTTTGAGAACAAATTCATGCCTTTGATCACCACTGATTTAACCCTAGTACTTCAAGCTTTAAGGCGCGGAGAAGCTGTAGCCATACCAACTGAAACGGTCTATGGTCTGGCCGCAATGATTGATAAGGAACAAGCCATTAGAACAGTTTTCACTCTAAAACAAAGGCCTCTAAGTCATCCTTTAATCGTTCATATTGCCCACGGTTGGGACTTGAGTGCATTGGTGACGGACATCCCAAACTATCTTCACGAATTGATGGCCAATTTTTGGCCTGGTCCACTAACCTTGGTTTTTCGTTCTAAACCAAACACCATCAATCCCTTAATAACGGGGGGACAACCAACCATAGCCATTCGCTGTCCTGCCCACCCTTTGACACAAAGTCTTTTAGAGCAACTGCAGACCCCCCTTGTAGCTCCCTCAGCCAATCCCTTTGGTAAAATCAGTCCCACTACAGCCATGCATGTAAAACACTCCTTTTGTGACTCAGATTTACTAATATTAGACGGCGGCCGCTGTTCTGTGGGCATTGAATCCACTATCATTGATGCAACCAACCTACAAAGCTATCAGATATTGCGACATGGTATGATTGATGAAACTACGATCAACAATATTTGTTCTACAAAAGTACTACACAAAGACAATTCAATACGTGTTCCAGGAAAATTAGACCATCATTATCAGCCAAAGAAAAAATTATATTATTTTGAAGACTATGATGGGCTAGCTCATTTTTGTCAAAAAAAGCAACATGAAGTGTATGTTCTGGCACGTAAACAGCCTGAAACCATCAAGGATGCTCATTTTTATCTTCTAGCCCATACACCCCAGGAAGCGGCCTACGAATTATTTTATCAGCTTAGAAAAGCAGATGAGTCAAATGCCGCCTGCATCGCAATAGAACTACCACCAAAAAACAGCGCTTGGGAAGGGATAAGGGAACGAATTTTAAAAGCCGGCAGTCCTGATACTGAATAAAGATCATTGACATGTGGCTTTATTTTAAGTAATTTGACCGCCATGCCGAGGTGGTGGAATTGGTAGACACGCTAGCTTCAGGTGCTAGTGGGGGCAACCCCGTGGAGGTTCAAGTCCTCTTCTCGGTACCATTCAGAGATTTTAGAATTATTCTTAATAGTGGCAAATGACTCGTAATATTGAAATAAGACTGACTTCTTAAGTTAGATTGTGGCACGGAGCAGCTCCCTTCTCCCTTTCCTAAGGGAGAAGGGTTGGGGATGAGGGTTTCTTAACCTTTGTCTTTGTATGAATGAAAGGGTTTCATTACCCCAACCTGCTTTTTTTTACTGATTTTAGTCCTATGTTTTTAACCGATTCAAATGATCCTGCTACATCCTGTTCATACGGCTGTCTATTTATCTGAATTAAATACAAGATATATAAACATTTTCAATCGTTTATCAATATTTTGTAATCATTTCGAATTCTAAAATTTATTCGAGAAAATGCCACACAATAAAAAACCCTCATCCCCCAACCCTTCTCCCTTAGAAAAGGGAGAAGGGAGCTACTCCGTGCCTCAATCTAACACAAATGCTCAAACAAAATTTCTATTTATTGGAAAGCCCTGGTATCCTTAATTTGGATAATTCCGATGGTATGAAGGCTCCCTGAGATACTGTTGAAGAAATTCATTCATTCTTATCATCTAAATCTGTCAAAATATATAAGTCAATTTAATGTTTGAGCTGAGTAGGTTTTAAGGTAGTAACCGTCTGAAATGAGATTTCATCCTTAGGAAATCTGACTTTATCTTGAATTAAACCCCCACCATCGATACCTCTTATTTCCAAGTGCATACCTTGGGCATCTTGTTAATCCCCAGTAATCAGCACACGAATATTGGGTTTTTTGCTTATAATTTCACGCGCCTGACTTGTTATCGTCGGTGCAATGATCACTTCAACAAACTGCTTTTCTAGAATGGCTGTACGGTTGCAGCTTCCAAGCCATGGTTAAATGCTAAAATACCACCATAACAGGATGTTGGATCTGTTTCAAAAGCACGCAGATGTGCCTGAGTTTGTGTATCATTCTTTGCAATGCCAAACCTGATTTGTCCTGCCTTGGCCTGGCTGAGTATTTAAAAATTTAAATAAAGCATTGTGTAAGATTAACTGTTTGATATAATCCGATACCCTTAGCTTTGTGGAAAAGAAAGCCAAGGTATAAAAAATAGGATATGGAAACTATGATATTTAATTTAGATGTGATTAATAAATTAAGCGGGGATAAAATACGGAAAATTTTTTTAACCATTCCATTGACGGAAAACAGCCTTGAATTTACTGGTATTTTTTACCCAAGATACCCTCTTGAGCACAATCGTGTTGCAGAATTTTTACACTGCATACCCCCTCATGTGCGGTCTATACGCTTTCAAGGGAAATACCTTTATGTCCCGCAAGTACATCTATCAAAGGATGTTTCCAGCATGCAAGCAGGTGCCTTTACCAGCCACTCAGGCTATGTAAGGAGTTTGGGGTCTTTTTTATATGATTACATTCCTGCCTTACCTGATTCAATTGCTCAACTATCTTTAGATTTTTCCATCGATGATGCCTATGACCACGGTTTTACAAAGGTTCCCGCTGATCTCCAAAGGCTTTGTAATAAATTAAAACCTACTATAAAACATCTTGATCTTAATGGGATAGCTACAAACATTCATCCTAGTAAGCTTGCTGGCATACTGGAACATATCAAATTTGTAACACATTTGGCCCTAGAAAAGATAAATTTCTCATCAGGATCCCCAGAGGATCATGAATCTGTCATGCGTGCTGTAAAAAAAGATTTAAATCATCTAAGCCTTGCTTACTGCAACCTAAATAGACTCAATACCCGAGCTTTCTATCTTTTATTTACAGGGTTAACCCCACACTTAAAATCTATAGATCTCGGTAATAATCAATTAGGGCAAAAGCCCAAAGAGTTAGGACTTTTCATATCCACCCTACCTCGTGATTTGGTATCTCTTAGGTTGGCTGATAATAGCTTGTCCAACTTGGGCGGCATAAAATTAACTAAATTAATGCCGCGTTTTCCCAAAACCCTTACTTATGTAGATTTTAGTGATAATAATCTTCTAATTATGGCAAACCATATATTAAAGCCCATATTGCATGCACTGCACTTCAACGTCACAACCCTGCGATTATGTGAAACACTACCAAACCGTCTAACCCAATTAGGTCACCTACCTTTAAATATTCTCATTGAGCGTTACAATGAATGTTTACCTCCAAGCATTGATACGCTTGATTTTAGTAGATCCAAACTCCTTGGGCGCAATATGGTTGATTTTGCACATTTGATAAATAAATTATCCAATTTCATAACTGTTTTAGATTTTAGTGACAATGGTTTTTCTCAAACCATAAAAGAAGATTTAATTTGTCTTTTTTCAAATGTACCAAACCACATAAAAAAAATCATTCTTAGGCGCAATGGACTCTGTGGCATGGACAGGTTCACCTTAAAAGAAGTGTTGTCTTACCTTCCAATGGGCATTGAGATAGATATCAGTGACAATGGATTAGATGGTTTGCCTTATACTTATTTAAACGCATTTACAGGTGCCCTGCCAGACACGCTGATTAATTTCGGAGATGATAGGTTAGAATTGGATCATAAAGGTGCTTTGGTTGCTTCGCCTTATCAAGATGTGAAGTTCAAATCAGGTCTTTGGCATCAAACACAGTTTGTTTCTTTGCAATTATTTTTAGCACAGCTCCAGAAGAAACACCTAAACCTTGATATTCTCGAGATGCTCCTACCCTTTATTTTTCATGCAACTGCCCTTGATTTAAAACGCATGATGACGCAGCTCATCAAAACTAATTCTTATATTCATGCAAAGAAAGCACCAATTAGCATCATTTATCAACAAAAAACTTTAGACGCTATAGATGCACGAATAAAAACATTAGCTCCAGAAGCAACTTGCCTTGATTTAAGTGTTTGCGCCCTTAACAGTTTGAATAGCGAACAACTATCAAATATCTTATCAAAGATTTCTCCACAGTATACTTCGCTGAAATTAAATTCCAATGGGTTTTTAAACAGCATATGGAGTAGGCGCAATTTCATCATAGCCTTAGGTAAATTGCCCCAACATTTGCAATGTATCAACTTCAGCGGTAATGGCTTTGAGGCTTTAGATGACAAGGGACTTGAGGAGTTATTCGTACACTTCACCTTGCAAAATTGTAAAATATCATTAAACCATGAAGAACCCCTAACTTTTCACGATCATATAACCCAAAAAAGGGGTACCACCGAATATCGTGAATTGATTGTAGGCATTGAATGTCCTATGCAGCAGGCTCGCGCTTTACTGGCTGATTATACCAAAGGATCTAAAACCGAACGAATATTATCAGGACATCCAAACCGGCACCATTGCCTAGAAGTGGACACATTGATTCAGGCTATTGATTTAAATATTTACAGCCGCCCAGAAGACGTACATCATTCTATTGAATCTATAGGGAAAAATGCCCATGGTTGTCTCAGATCCCGCTGGGCGTTTTTCCAAAACTTACCCAGTCCTGTAGCAAATACACAAGAAGAGAAATACGAAAAATCTTTCAGTTATTCCTCAGGAGCAGATTAAAAAATTACAGTTTAATTGCTTTTGAGGTTATTTTTTGTATCCACTTGTAATCTCTTTTTGCTCATGGTGCTGACCCAAGGCTCCAGGGCACTTAGACCTTGTCTCTCTTAAGCCGCGGTGAAATTTCACCTTGCCCAACAATATTCACATCGCTTCAATATAAACTCACTGGCCTACAAAGGACTAGGGGCTTCAACATAAGAAAGTGAATCCAAGCTCTGTGGCCTTGTAGGGAATTCAGGAGTGGAAAGGTCATTCCAAAAGGCATCTAGGGTGCTAGAAGATGCTTCATTATAAAAATCTTGTCCAGGGCTGTTTTCAAATTTAGTCCGCTTAGGGGGACCTGCTGGCTGTAAAGGTGAAGTAGTTACGGTCCTCGGAGGCGTAGAGGGTGAATTTTTAAAAAACCCCATTGCTCTTTGATTTTTCATAAGGCTTGCTGAGATTATATCTTCTCTAGGCATTGATGAACCAACAATTTCAGCAGCAGTCCTATTTTTTTGGGTAGGTGGTTTGGTTGACATGAGATCTATATGAGGTTTTAATTCTTGCTTTAACAAAGAGATTAAAACAGTCCATACATGTTGAGTTTTACGAGTTTTTTCAAGCTCAGCAAGGCCTATTGTTGAACGAACAAAGCCAGGGGGTAATACATTTTCATGTGCTAATAATGAAGCTAACACCCACTTCAAACTATCATAATGAGAGAGGAAATCACCACTTTCATGATTAATTTTATATAAATAAAACCCTGCATCATCTTTTTTTAAAAAGATATTGCCTGCAGCATAACATTGAGCAGCAACCTTTTGTTTACCGGTCATAACATCATGAGGAGGAATATACTCATTAGGTTCACCTTCAAAAGCAAAATATAATTGAAAATCAGTTGTCACCAAATACCTTAACTGCTTTTTTTTAACCCCTTTTTTTGGCTTTTCTAATTGTCCTAACAAATCAACAAGATTGGTCAAAGAATAAATTACATATTGTGGAACTTGGCCAAAACCCGTTATTTTTCTAACTCTTGGTTCAGCTCTTTTATAAGCAATGACGGGGCAAACTTCAGGAGAAGTAAAAGGCAGCCGTTCTCTTTTCTCCTCATACATATCATGTGGAGCTTGAGCATCAACATAACTAAATTCACTGGCTAATTCGACTTCAAAGGGGTTGTTGGTTCTATCAGCTGCAAACCCTACAAGACTTAAAGGGGATTCATATGGTAAAAATGATCCTTCAATATAATCCTTTTCTTCCAGATTAGGCTTGTTGAACAGTTGTCTTCTCATAAAATCCTAAATATATTTAGATAGTAGTGGAGTGATCTTTATAAAAACAAAGTGGATATTTTACATCTTTCAGCTGATATTACAAGCATTATGGGAGAAATTCATAACTCCCCAGCAATGTCATCTGAGCGTCTTTTTGCCCGAAAAGATTTCCTGACTGTAAGGAAGGAAAGATTAGATTGTGAAGACTTCAAAAAAACTTTAGGGACCCTACCTAGTATAAATTTACCATTCAATTTAAATGTATTAACAAGATTATTTTTTTCCGAACCTTCCCTTAAACTTTTGCTCAGGTTCTGTTTATGGGACTCAGTGACGATCTACCTGGTTATTTTATTGACATATTACTGATTCTGCACCATATTTTATTCACATAATAAATTTATCGAGCCACTCAAAATTCAAAGAGGGTCCTGTGTTTAAAAATATTTGGGCATTTACAAAAAAAGTCGCATATTCATGGAAGGAAGATAAAGTGGCCAGTTTGTCTGCCAGTCTTGCTTATTATACGATATTCTCCCTTACACCTTTATTAATAATATGTATTGCTCTTGCAGGTTTATTCTTAGGTGAAGAAGCAGCTCGGGGCCAAATCGTTGATCAAATAAGTAGCCTTGTGGGACATGAGACAGGCAAACAATTGCAATCAATGATAGAAAGTGCAAATAAACCAAAAACTGCCATTTTTGCTCAAGCTGGTGGGATTATAATGTTACTTGTTGGTGCCACAGGGATGTTTGGAGAAATACAAAGTGGGTTAAATACAATATGGGGAATTAAAAATGACCCTAATAAAGGCTGGTGGGATGTTATAAAACAACGTTTCTTATCATTTACCATGATTTTAGGATTGGTATTTTTATTACTTGTATCTTTAGTTTTAAGTGCTTTCTTGACTTTGATTAGTAATTCTTTAGGTGGTTTTGTCGTCTTAAGTGTAGCATTGTCCTATGGACTATCTTTTGTAATCGTGATGGTACTCTTTGCTCTGATGTATAAATTTTTACCTGAAACAAACATTCAGTGGAGCGATGTTTGGTTAGGCGCTTTGGTTGCTTCAATATTATTCGCTATAGGCAAATTCTTTTTAGGTCTTTACCTTACCCATGCAGATGCAACCTCAACATTTGGAGCTTCTGGCTCTTTAGTCGTATTGCTGATATGGGCCTATTATGTGGCGCAAATTCTTTTTACAGGTGCTGAAATCACTGAGATCATTGCTTCAAATAGAAAAAATTAGAAAATCTATAATTAGTATTTAAAATAAACCTCTACAAAGAAAAACTGCAGCAGTTAAGGCTTATTCCAGCCAAAGTAATTGTAAATTTGAAATCTCATAATGCCTAAAAATTCATGGATGAAAAAATCGGTTAATGCAATATTATACCCCAAAGGTATAGCAGATATTTTGGGGGGGAAATAATCAGCTACAGCTGGAAGTGCATAAATTCCAAAATGAGAAAAGTACATCATGGATCGCTTCATATGAAAACCTGATGTCACAAGTAGGATACCATCATAATGGTTTGTTTTTAAAATAGGGCTGGTGAATTGGGCATTTTTATATGTATTTTTACTGTTTGGTTCTACAATAATATCTGATGGATTGATACTCAGCCCAAGAAGTGATGCTTGGTAGACTTGGGCCTCGGATTTACCGGTAGCATGCGGGTCTCCTCCACTAATAATGATTTTACAAACAGCATTGGTTTTTTTACATGATAGATATAAACGGGCCGCCTCATAAATTCTAGAGTATGCTAATAAGGTTGGAAGTACCTTATTTTCTTCAGTGGATTTAACAACACCACCACCCAATACCACAATGGCATTTTGTTTTTGCCAAACAGGATTTGATACTGTAGGGTAATGTACCAGCCTATTATAGAGATAGCTGGCAGGAATTCCAGTTCCGGATATATAAAAAATAAATAAGGTTAGGGCCAAAACATAGCGGCCTGTTTTTTTTATTAAAGATTGGCTCAGGGCTAAAGCCAGACAAATTAATACAAGTAGCGTTATCATGAGTATTTCAATTCTATTTGTAATCAGCAAATTTGTTGGGCCAAAGACCCAACATTTGGACTGTGGTTACTGTTTGTAAAGAAGCTTTCTTATCTTTTTATGATGTCCTTTCCAATATATTGTCGTAACACCTCGGGTATTAAAATGCTGCCATCTTTTTGTTGATAATTTTCAAGGATTGCCATCAATGTACGGCTTAAGGCAATTGCTGTCCCATTTAAGGTGTAAGGATAAATTTTTTTATTTTCTTTGTTACGATATCTTATGTTTAGACGTCTTGATTGAAAATCCGTACAATTTGAGGCGGAAGTCACTTCGCCATATTTTTCTTCAGATTCCCTTCCAGGCATCCATACTTCTATATCATACTTTTTAAATGCGGCAGCTCCTAAATCTCCGGCGCATATTCGAACCACTCTATAAGGCAATTTTAGACGCTGGTAAATAGTCTCTTCAATTTTTAAAATCTCTTCTAAAGCAGCCTCACCTGCTTCAGGCTTAGTAAATTGAAATAATTCAATTTTAGAAAATTGATGTACTCGATACAAGCCTTTATTTTCCCGCCCACCAGAGCCTGCTTCTCTGCGAAAGCAGTGGCTGTGCGCTACATATTTTAAAGGTAGATCATCTTCTTCAATTATCTCATCAGCATGCATGCCACCTATTGTGATTTCAGCTGTTGCGATGAGACTTAGATCTAAATCTTCTAGATTATAAATATTGGATTCCTCACCTCTTGGAGAAAATCCGGTGCCTAATAAAACCTCTTTTTTTGCTACATCAGGGGTGATAACCATGGTATACCCAAATTCTGCAGCAGTTTTCATAGCAAATAAGCTCAGCGCCAGCTCTAGTACCACCGCTTCATTTTTTAAAAAATAAAATTTAGAAGCTGCTACTTTTGCAGCACTGTCAAAATCAATCAAATCAAGCTGTTTACCAAGTTCCACATGATCTTTAGGAACAAAGTCAAATTCGGGTGGACTTAAATGGGTCCTAAGGACTAAATTTTCTGCATCTGTTTCACCTGGTGGTGTATCATCAGCTAATATATTTGGGATGGTCAGCATGGCCTCTTGATAAAGCGAATCGACAACGCGTAATCCTTCTTCCATTGTGGTGATTTCTTGGTTCAAGTTTCGACCTTCATTCACAAGGCTTTGCTTTTCGGCATCCTTTAAAGTAGGTATTCTTTTTGCAATTTGATTCGATTGTGCACGCAGGGTTTCCAAATTTAATAAAAGCGCTTTACGTTGGGCGTAGATTTCAACTAAAATTTCTAAATTCGCTTTAACCCCCCGCTTTTCGATACTGTCTTTAATTGTTTCTAGGTTATCTAATATAAATTTAATATCTAACATGTTTCCTCCGTTTGGAGCAAAATTGTTCCCATATGCTCACCAAAATGTATCCTATTCCCTGCGGCTAAGGATTTATTCCACTGGACTTTTTCTCCATTTGCAAACAACACAATGACAGTAGAACCCAATTTGAAATAGCCTAGTTCGTCCCCTTTTTTAAAAGGTATGTAATCATATACACGTTCTTGCATTGACTTAGAACGCTCTAAATCCCCACCCCAACTGGTACCAATTTTTCCGACAATGGTGGCACCTACAAGGACGATTGCCATTGGGCCCATGCTTGTTTCAAATAAAACAACAAGCCGTTCATTACGTGAAAATAGATTTGGTATCACGCGTGCTGTTGTAGGTTGCACAGAAAACAAGGCGCCAGGGATGTGGACCATTGAGGTAAGTCTTGCATCCAGAGGCATATGTACACGATGATAATCTTTAGGTGCCAAATATAAAGTTGCAAATTGTCCATGAACAAATTGGTCAGCAATCTCTGATTTGCTGGCAAGCAACTCTTGCACTGTATAGTTGTGTCCCTTTGCTTGTAATAATTGCCCGGTTTTGATGATACCAATTTCACTGATGATGCCATCAACAGGAGATGCGATACCCTCTTGAGCTATTGGCCTACACTCTGGTTTTAAATGTCGTATAAAAAAATCATTAAAACATGCAAAAGCACAGGGATCTTCTATTAAGGCTTCGCTCATGTTTACTTTATATTTTCGAATGAAGCGCTGAATAATATAATTTTTAATGGAAACATTTTTTATGTTTGCAATAAACCCCGAAAAGGCGGTAAGTCCCTGTTTAGGAATAATATATTGGGGCAGTGTTTTTAATAAATCCAAAGACATGACTTCTCGTTTATCCTAATTGGACGATACAATCTCTAATTATACCCTGACAACAAAATGAACGCACTCTAAAAAGCATTGATACCTGTAATATGTTTACCCAATATCAAGGTATGTACATTGTCCGTGCCTTCGTAGGTAAAAACTGCCTCTAAATTCAACATATGTCTGATGACATGGTACTCTAGGCTGATACCATTAGCACCCAGCAGATTTCTACAAGACCGGGCAATGCGCAAAGCCTCTTTGCATGCATTGCGTTTGGCTAAGGATATCATGATTGGGGTATCACGCCCTTTATCTTTGAGTTGAGCAATGGCCAAATTCAAACAATATGCTTTGTGCAATTCAGAATACATATCAGCCAAATCTCTTTGAATTAGCTGGAATGAGGCCAAAGGCTTGTTGAATTGTTTACGGTCTATTAAATAGTCGCGGGTTATATCAAAGCAGGCAGTTGCAGCACCGATAACTCCCCAAGCGATTCCAAATCGGGCTTGATTAAGACAACTTAATGCAGCTCCTATGCCTTTTTCAGTGCCTTCAAGTAAACTTTCCTTTGGAAGAGATACATTATCAAATACCAACTCGCCAGTAATCGACGCCCTTAAAGACATTTTTAAATTAATTTCAGGACAACTTACACCCTTTGTCTGAGTATCGACTATGAACCCACGTATGCCCTCATCGGTTTTAGCCCAAACTATAGCCACCTGTGCTATTGGAGCATTGGTAATCCAAGTCTTACTGCCATTTAAAATCCACCCGTTTTTGGTTTTTTTTGCAAAGGTATGCATACTCGCAGGATCAGATCCTGAATCAGGCTCCGTCAAACCAAAACAGCCAATGATGTCACCTGCAGCCATTGCCGGTAAGTAGTGTTTTTTTTGAGCCTCACTACCAAACTGAAAGATTGGGTACATGCATAATGAACTCTGCACAGATACAAAACTTCTTAACCCACTGTCTCCTTTTTCTAATTCTTGACAAACCAAGCCATAAGCCAGATGGGATGCACTTGATCCACCATATTGGGGTGGCAAAGTTAGACCGAGCAAGCCTAGGGCAGCTGATTTTTTAATCAATTCTTGTGGGAAATATGCTTTGTCAAAAGCTTGCGCCATCAAAGGCAATACATCTTTTTGGACAAAAGCTGCTACAGAATCACGAATCATCCTTTCGTCATCTTGTAATTGATCATCTAGCAATAACAAATCATCCATTTTTGTCTCCATATTACAGTAGGTGATACTTTAAGGACTTAAAAATAAACGCCAATCTGCGCTAAGATTGAATTCGAAGCCTGTCCAGTCCCATATGTATTTGAATTTGTTTGGCCAAAAGGTGCTGCGCCACTGGCAAATTGATAAGTATTGTAGTCGATATCGTGCCGGTACTCGAGACTTTCTATGGTGTCTTTCCATATTGAAATATTAAATACAGCGCTTAATCGTTGCTTGGATAGATTCAAAGCCAATGCTTGATTAGTCCATTGATAAGCTGCACCAAGGGATGAAGGTCTATCAAACAGTGTAAAAGTTGTATTAATTTCAGCCTGGCCCGCCTGTGGTTTTGCACCCTGTCCATTATAACTTAAATCTTCAGCACGAAATGCCTGGGTAACTCCTACCCATTCCGCTGCAAAATTAAAAGGACCATAACCGAAATTGGCATGTACATCGAATGCAGGTGTCTTCCTTATAAACTCGTTGCCATTGGTAATTGAACCAAAACCACCAAATGTTGTACCTTTAGAACCCGTACTTTGCATACCTGCAGCATCTGCTAGGGAACTTATGTAACTTGCGCCTATTTCTCCACTGTTAACACCATACTTGAAAATATACCCAAGATTTACCCCACCTACACCGGCTTTACCCAGAGTTGTATCGCTGCGGTAACCATAAATTGCTGCAAAGGGACCTGGATCCTCTTGAGATTTGTATCCTAAAATGAAGGGACGGGTTTTGGTGCGAGCTAAATTCAAAGTCAGAGGTGCACTGATCATTGAACTGGCATACCTTCCAAAAGGCACAAATAATTGACCAGCAGTAAAATAAAAAGGAGTTTTATCTAAATTGCCTATATTGACAAAACCCATGTTAAGATTAAATGCAGAGTTGTTGATACGTGGCCCTACGGAAGGTGGGCTTTCATCATAAGCTAAAGCAATATAGGCTTCCACATTTTGATTCAATGCCGCAGCAACATCAAGTTCACTTGAACCCAAGGTTAGATCCCCACTTATATTGCCATTATAATGACTATTCACCATGGCATTAGGTTCTGATTTGCCACTTAAGGCAAGTATTGGCATTTGGGGAGCGGGATAACCTATATCCATGTAAGCACGATATAGTCTGCGACGTTGTTGCATCAAGCGAATATCTCGATTAATACTTGAAATATTAACGATATAATCAGATCCATCAAAAGCTGGTCTATCACCTAAATACGGAGAAGTGACTACTGGAGTTCCAGCAATGTAAGTAACAACGCGATCGTCTGCAACCAAGGCTGTGGGGTAAAAACAGATTGATTCTGGATGTGCTTCAGGTGTATGTACTGTAAGCTGGGTAGAATGGAAAGTTTCGTAGGCTGGTACTTCATGAATTGAAGCAGTAGATTGAGCTGCTTTTTTAATAGGAGTTTTTTTCTCTGGAGGATGTGACTTGCTGTTCTGAACCTGTAATTTTTTCTGTAATTTTGCAAGCTGGGCCTGCATGGCTTTGGCTTGGACTTGTAGTTGTTGTATCTCCAATTGTATTTGCTTATTTTGCGCTGCAAAAAGTGGAGAGGATAAACCAAGTATAAACAAGATTATTTTTTTAAAACGCATACATACATACTCCAAGCTGTTGGTTGATAGATTTAAAAAATTTTCTATTACAGCAGCGGCTATCGTATATATACGGTGAGAATAGTTTAGGTTGTAAGCTATTTTCCATGTGTAAAAATTTAAAAATTAGTAAATCTAATCCAGTTATTTTTATTATCTTTATCAGGAGGATTGGGGCTGCGATTATATCTAAATAAGTGATAACTGACTAGAATTATTTCATTTATTTAGTCGCTGGCGCGTAATTGTTTTTTACCCAATCCCATCCCGACCTTCCGCGGAATCAAGGGATCTCGCTCTGGCATTAGTTCTCTGGGGCCCGCGGACAAGCCGGGGGACGTTGAACTAAGGGGGTAATATGAGTTTCGCACCCGCGACTATTTAATAAAGGACAATTGTAGCATTTTAAACCTAAACAAAAAGGAGCAGGGTTTACCTTTTAGCCTTGTGTTCTGGAAAGACACTTATATGTGTATAACTACCTCAGGGGGTTACGACTATAATACAGATGATTATCACTGCGGCGTATACACATTCGAATTTATAAGTCTCTAAAGATAGTTATCTTAGACAGTTCCAATATACCTCAAACCAATATATGGCCCATAAAGCCCATAATCACTATCAGTTAGTAAGCCAGTAGTAATTAAAGCTTGACCTTGGGATTGAATAGCATTGAAATAATTCACTGCTTGATAACCACCTTCAATATTGAATGTGCCAAAATAAGAATCATAGACATAATTCATGCCCAATCTGGCTTCCACACTAGGAACGATTGCATTTCTTGTGCCATTTACTGAGGAAAAAACAGCTCCAAAAGGTGCACCTACATAACCTGCCGAGTACCGACTTTTACCTACAAGCACTGAGGCTGCGGTTGATGTGGTTAAGCTGAATCGATTTGTAAGATAATACCAATAATCCATACCAACAGTTGGACCTACGCCTTTGTAATCTGTAACTGTAAATTGACTGATTGAAGTTACCGAAGGAATGGTGGACGTGAAACTGAAGTAATTGGTACCATCGGTTTGAATATGGGCGTATTGCAACCCAGCATAAAACCTCATTTTTTTACACTGACTAAAGTCAACGTATTGACCCATTACTGAATTAACTTGATCAAAAGTATTTCGAGACACCAAATTAAAGGGCTGATTTGATAAAACAGTTGTAGGTGAGATAAAAAGAAACCCTGCCAAGGCATCCTGATTAGCATGACTTTTGTAATGCGTCCAATTAATTGTAATATCGTTACCCATATAAAAATGATAGGAACCTGCAAGTCTGGATCCCCAATCCCAATCATTGTGAATATCCTGAAAACTGTCCGGAGTTCCAACTACATTTTGATAGGCTTTATCATTATCAAATTCAGATTGTAAATAAAGAGCTTGTATGTCGAAATCCCAATAAAAGTCACATGCAACTGTAACCACCCCTGGAGTACACATTGGCCCCATGGTACCTGAATAAGCAAAACCATTTACTACCAACCCCAACAGGGCAGGTATCAACTTCTTTAACATATTGACTCCATTTCATAAAAAAAAAGCCCATCATAACCAGATGGGCTTTATAAATCTTAAATCCATTAAGACATTAGTGCACCTGTGTAAGCCAAGCGTACAAATGGACCAGAAAGAGCGAAATCAGATTCTGCATTAAATGCAGTAGTAGCAGTAGTAATTCCCAAACCTAGGTTATTATGTTGGGCATTAAAGTAGTTAACATGCATGTAACCAACATTTAAGGCTAGGTCCCCACCTTGTGCTAATAACCAGTGGTAGTTAACATCTAAACTTGCTTCAAGTTCAGGAACCACTGCTCTTTTAGAACCATAAACAAAAGGTCCGGCTGCCAATGATGTACTGTTGTTGAATTTGCTTCTACCAACTAAGATTGCAACGGCACTTTTAGCTCTAAAACCTAGTCCACAAGCTGTAGCATAGTTCATATCTAAACCAGTACGTGGTCCAACACCATCAAACTCAGATCTTCTAAAGTAATCAGTTGCAACAGTTGTTGCTGTAGCACCTGAGAAAATATTGTCTTCAGTTCTGATGTTTGCATACTGAACACCACCATGGAAACGCATGGTTTTGTTTTCGCTGAATCTAACAAACTGTGCGAATTCACCGTTAACAGCGTTCCAACGCGTTTCGCGGTTAAATGCACCCGCGCCAAAATCTGTTGAACCTGCAGTGAATGCATCAAAATCATGATTTCTATGGTCTGTATCTAAGTGGTACCAATTAATATTGATGTCGCTACCATAACCCCAATGGTAAGAAGCTTCAATGTTGAAAGCCCAATCCCATCTGTCGCGGTTGTGGTCGTATTCGTTAAAACTAGTAGTTACACCGTCAGTTGTTGAATTGAAGTAATCAAAACCTCCGTTATAAATAGGCTCTAAATATAATGCGGTTACGCCTAAATCCCATGCAACTGTTTCACAAGGAACAGTAACATTACCAGGTGTACATACAGGGCCCATAGTACCAGCAAATGTACTGCTACTTAAAGCAACAAGTACTGCTACTGCTGTTTTGTTCAAATTTAACATACTTATCTCCACTTTTTATTATTAATTTCCGTCGTTCGTTACTAATTTTTAATCAATCAGCAACAGTACGCATTTTTTCGCTCTTACCGAGAGCGTACTTAAATAAATTATCCAGCCGGACTTTATTAAAGTCAACAGATTACTGAAATTTATTAAAAGTAAATTACACAACACCTCTATACACAACTCCAAAATAAAGTCCAGATGCAGCAAAGTCAGATTCAATGCCAAGCGTAGGCGTTGTATTGAGGTTATGCTGTGCATTAAAGTAATTAAACCACATGTAACCAAAATCAAAAGTTATATCACCTTGAGCCAGACCATACACCCAATCCAAACCTAATTTAGCCTCAAGTTCAGGAACCATGGAACTTTTAGATCCATAACTATAAGACTGAGTAACAAAGTTTGAACTATTTGAGAATTTACTAGAACCAACTAAAAGTGCTACAGCTGATTTAGCATAAACTCCCCAACCATTACAAAACTGATAGGTAGCATCCAATCCTGTACGAGGACCAAAACCTGTGAAGGTAGTACTTCTAAATGCATTTCCAGCGGTTGTACCAACCAAAGGAAAAAATCTATCTTCATGGGTTTTGATGGATGCAAACTGCACACCACCATGGAACCGCCACAACTTTTGCCCTGCATTTGCTTGTTGAGCAAATTCTAAATTAACAGCATCCCAATGATTCTCACGTTCAAATAAACCTGAAAGAACCGTCGTAGAACCTATGGTTTCAGGCCCAAAGGCATGAGGACCTACGGTAGCTTTTAAATGATACCATTCTACGTGGATATCACTACCATAGCCCCATTGATGAGAGCCTTCTAACTTTAATCCCCAATCCCAAGGTTTGTTGTAGGCCAAATAATTCTGTACAGCGCCTTGAGTAACAGAATTGTAGTAACCAAAATCAGCATCATAAATAGGCTGAAGATACAGCGCACTGATCCCAAAATCCCATGCAACAGTTTCACAAGGAACAAAGACACTGCCCGGAATACAAGCCGGACCCATAGTACCAGCAAAAATAACACTGCTACTAAGAGTAAATACCGCCAAAGCTGTTTTTGTTAAACTAGACAAATTGTGTCTCCACATTACTTGAGTCTCATACTTTAGACTGCTCATAGTCCGGTCTTAAAAATATGCACTTAACCATAAAAATGAAACGGTAAGAATGCATGCAACTCTGTTAGTATTTACATTGAGTTCAATTATGTCAAGGAATTAAGAAAAAAAACTTATTATTTTCATATATATATATATTTGTTGGCCAATAAAGTTATTTTTTGCCCATTTCCTTGAGAGCTATAATCGGGTGGCCTACGTGGATGTGAGCGTCAATGAGTATTTAAAATAAACAACCCTGATTTTTTTAAAGGGAAAAAATATCATTTTGATTTGCAGGTAAGCTTCATCCTGATACACTAAAAACTTATTAATTCTGGAGATAATAATGACCTTTTCCTTACCACCATTACCATATGCAAAAGATGCTTTAGAACCCCATATTTCGCAAGAAACCCTAGAATATCATTACGGCAAACACCACAAAGCTTATGTTGATAATTTAAACAAATTGGTAGCAGATACTGAGTTCGAATCTATGAGCCTAGAAGAAATTATCATGAAATCCAAGGGTGGATTATTCAATAATGCTGCACAAACTTGGAATCATACCTTTTACTGGCATTGTTTGAGTCCAAATGGTGGCGGTGAACCTAAAGGCGAATTAAGAAAAGCAATTGATACTCACTTTGAATCATTTGCAGCCTTCCAGGAAAAATTCACTCAAGCAGCACTCACAACCTTTGGCTCCGGCTGGGCATGGTTGGTACAAGACCAACAAGGTGTTTTAAAAATAGTTACAACCAGCAACGCTGCCACCCCTATGACTGAAGGCCTTACCGCGCTATTAACCTGTGATGTCTGGGAACATGCTTACTATATTGATTACAGAAATGTCAGAGCTGATTATGTTAAATCATTTTGGTCCCTTGTAAACTGGGAATATGCTAGTTCACTCTTAAAGTAGACTTTTTAATCAAGTTAACAAATAAGGATAATTATGCGTATCACAGCTTATAACCCCTTACCTATTCAATTTACCCATGGCTCTGGTGTTTGGCTTTATGATGAAAATAACAAGGCTTACCTGGATGGATTTAGTGGAATAGCAGTGTGCGGATTAGGCCATAATCATCCTGATGTTACAAAAACCATACAGGATCAGGCCAGTCGTTTGATTCATTGTTCGAACATGTTTCAAATCAAACAACAAACTGAATTGGCCGCAAAATTGACCACAATGGCCGGTATGGACCAAGTTTTTTTCTCTAACTCAGGTGCTGAAGCCAATGAAGGCGCCATTAAGTTGAGTAGACTGTATGGACACAAAAAAGGTATAAGCCTGCCATCTGTGATAGTTATGGAGGGGGCTTTTCATGGCCGCACCATGGCAACTCTGAGTGCCTCAGGTAGTCGTAAAGTTCAAGCCGGCTTTGACCCCCTAGTCTCTGGATTCTTACGGGCACCCTTTAACAATATAGAGGCCATCCACACCATCGCGGCCAACAGAAAAGATGTAGTCGCAGTGATGCTAGAAACCATTCAAGGAGAGGCTGGCATTTATCCAGCAGAAGAAGGATACCTTCGTGCTTTAGCTAAACTGTGTGAGCTTCATGACTGGATGCTTATTATCGATGAAGTACAAACAGGTAATGGTCGAACTGGTAAATTATTCTCCTGTATGCATTACAATTTTCAACCTGATGTATTAACAACGGCAAAGGGCTTGGCAAATGGGATTCCTATTGGTGCCTGCTTAATGAGCAAACGAGCAAATGATTTGTTTAAACCAGGAAATCATGGATCTACTTTTGGGGGCAATCCTTTAGCATGTGCTACGGCATTAACTGTGCTAGAGGTTATAGAAAGGGATAAACTGTGTGAAAAAGTAACTAAAAATAGCCTGTTACTTATGAATTCACTACACAATGCCTTAGGTGATCATCCCCATGTAAAATCTATCCGTGGTAAGGGATATATGATTGGGATAGAATTAGACAAACCTGCCAGTGATATGCGCCATTTAGGACTTGCTAACGGACTTTTATTTAATGTAGCCGCTGACAAGGTTGTCCGATTATTACCTCCTCTCATTATTAGCGAAGAGGAAATTAATGAGCTTGTAACTAGGTTAACCTTAACAATCAACCAATTTACAAGCTAAAACTTTTACCTAAATTTAAAGACAGGTGTTTTCTACACTGGAGGGAAATTGAAAGGATTGTTTTTTGATGAAAAGCACTCAAAGAATGAGGCGCTACTATTAAAAGGATTTTTAAAACCGAAGGTCAGCATTTGAGGATACCATGACAACAGAGGCGATAGAGAATTTTAATAATCATATCAAAAAACTATTCAGGAGTCCGGTTAAAAATACCCAAGCTACCCAGTTAACCGCAGAATCTGTTGCGCCCATGTTAAAAGCCTTGGCTTGTATCTTTGAGGTAAAACCGCCCTTTGGCAATGAAATGGTCATAGATTTTCTCCAGGCACTATGTCGCAGCCCAGCGCTGCAAGAGATGGTTTATTTTCCGCTTAAACCCGGTATGGACTCCTTACTACATCAATTGGTAAGACATCAATATATAAAAGCACTGATCTATTATTTAGAACAACCATGTTTGAAGGTAATTCATCGCAACAGTGCAGGCCAAACAGCCTATGGGCTTGCTACTATATCAGCTAATCCTACAATGCTGTATTTATTCCAAGCACAATCTACAGTTCATGCGCTCCTAGAACCCTCCGATCAATCAATAATAACAGTGCAAGCGCAACTTAAAAAATATCCTAATATTCTATCAACGCGCTGGAGCAAAGGATGCAGCCTGGCTCACATTGCCAGTGTAAATAAAAAACCTGAAATTTTAAAAATTTTTTTAGAGCAGGGAACCAATTCAAATTTGCAAGATGAACAAGGCTTTACTGTTTTAGACTATGCACTGGCAGAAAATGATGTCATGAATATACAGACCATTGTTCGACAATCAGACGATGCTTTATTTCAAGCAGCCACTGCGATTCACTATCTAAAGAAAAAACTAGACCTTTTAGAATGTCCAGAAACAGGCACCTTAGAAACTGATCAGTTGATATCTTTTTTGTTTTCAATTAAGCCAGCTATTTTGCTGACTTTTATAAAACTTTTGAACCTCAGTCATAGTCACCGCAAAAGTTTGGATATGGTTTTATGTAAAGGGCAGGTACTGCCATTTGTTTATAAAACACAAAGTTTAGAGGACCATTTTCTCATTGAGCGGTGTTTTACGACACCCGCTAAATCTTTAGCAAGTATTGCCAGTGTTCATTTTCGACAGACGGCATTAACAGCATTGTCTCCTGCCTTGCTTACTCATTATTCGAACAGTCTCGATGAGTCATCTTTGTATAAGCTAGCAATAAATAGAGCAGTTCCTGCATTGATTGTGTTATCTCTTGAAAGAATATTGAAAAGATCTGCTGAGAATACGCCCCAAGTTCAACTATTATGGAAAATGCTTGAAAAAAAACTGGTGCAATTTTGTAAGGGAATTCCTGAGGACATGTGCAATGATTTTGGTTTAATGTTGAATTTAACACAACACATTGAAATCAAAAAATTTATAATCGACCACCTATCACCTGCCTCTCACTTTTTTAGTAAGGCAGTAAAACAGCGACTAAATAGCTCAGAAACAAAGGGGGAACTTCAAAGAAACCCCGTGGGTTTGCCTCAATTAGAAAGCACAGCCTCGGTAATTGATGAAAACTGCGAACAGCTCTTTAGCACCTTCCAGCGTGGATACCCCCTACTTAGAGATAGTCTGTTAGAAGCGCTATTCTTAGGTTTTGGTCACGATGAAATCGTACAAAAAATACAACATCACCAAGCTTTCAGTTGGCTCCTTACTTATGCACAAGTAGATGAGGTTAAAGCTATCATAGAGGCCCAACTTAACAATCAAGCTGGTGATAAGGATTTGAGGCAAGCCTTTCATCATGTGCTTATTCAAGGCCTTATTGAAAATCCAAATCTTCCAAACTTAATGCCTGTTTTATTCCAATGGGCGATAACCAAGGGTTTGGCCAGTTGCCTTTTAGAGTACCTTCCAAAGTTACTGCACACCCTTACAGATTGGCAAACTATTGATGACTCACTGGAAGAAGTCCTAAAACTTCATAGTCAAACACACCTCTGCTTGATGGACCTAAAAGTGCATTGCCTTGAATCATCATTTAGCCTTCAGGACTTTGCCAAACTCGCGCAATCCTGGGAGGAGGAGCAATTAGAACAGATTTGTTATTTATGTGAAAAGACAGAGGCATTGGCCTTAAGAGAATTGTTACAAACCATACAGTATGCTTTAACCAATGACGCGCCACTGCCTATATTTGAAGGCAATGTACCCTTGATAATACTTGAATCCTTAGATTCTCTTTCAGTTCATCAATCTCAGATAACATCCCTTAAAGCATTAAAAGAAGGCATATATGTTGAAGGTTGTGATGCTGTGATAAAATTGCAACACTTTTCATACCTTCTCCATAAGACACCAGGTCATTTAAACCCTGAGGCCATACCTATATTAATTCAGTCTTATCTTCCTGTTTTAAAAAGAGAAACCCCGCCCCACAGGCAAAGCAATGCATTTATTCATACACTGGCTTTGTTGATGAGTCAATCCACACCCAAGGTCCAATCGAATATCATCCAAACCATGCCAGAAGATACTCTAAAAACACTGCTGGCACTTTCTTTATCAGGTCTACACAGCGATGATACCCTACGAGCACAGGCTTGTAGCACAATGCTTACCTATTTTGCCCATCATCATGTTTGTAACAATAAAGCCAATGAACGAATAATTTTAGAAAATTTAGGACATCAAGACGTCTCTTTCCTCCAGGACGATACACTCATTCAATTGGCTCAATCTATTTTAAGCAAGCCTGTTAAAGATCTAGATGAGGCCACCATTCACGGTATTTGGATTATAAGGCTGTTGACCTCCCCTCTATTTGTTGCAGCCTGCACCCCTGACATGATAAGGCTCCTTATTGAGCTTTTAAGAATTATCATATTGACTTTAAAACAAAATGAATTTGAATCCCTTAGCCGCTTCCTCAACCACAATCTAAATTTTGAAGAATTCGGCGTGCAAATGGTAATATGGCGTAATAAGCTGTTAAATGATCCACATCGAAAAGCACATTTAGAAGATAAGCGGTTAGGACTATTAGAGTTTCGAGCAGACCATTCTATTGGTGAATTGATTCGACAATCCTCAGCAGCTATTGAAAAAACTGAGCCACAGCTTGCAAAAAAAGCCAATAAGACGCTTAATACCTACCTCAATCAACAGCTTTCTAAACACTGTTCTAATCACTTGTTGCTAAAGATAACAAACTTTCTCTATTCTTGGACCACAGGATTTGGCGACATCCCTTCAGCACAACATTATTTATTTCAATGGATGAAAGCCTATCTACCTTATGAAAGTTTTGAACAACAAGAATTTGCCAAAAAAAATCACCATACACTGTATAATGAGCTTGGTGATATCATTGGTTTTATTGATGAAATCGGACAGGCCCGTACTCCAAACAATGAATTGTTGATTAATCAACCAGGCGTCAAGCCAGGCATAGATTTTTTTGATGATAAAAATCAAAAAATAGGGGAGTTAACTTCGACTGGAACAGTTGCGCGTTTTAATCTTTTCCAAAAAAACACCTCAGCGCTTATCTTAGGCACGGTGCCAATGGATGAATTGATGAAATCACCTTCGACGGTTAAATTGTTGCTTCATGATGTTTTGATTGGTGAAGAAATAAACACTTTATATGCCTGTGAAGATTTGGATAAGGGCACCAACAAACGGCAATGGGTGGAGTCTGAATTGAATCAACAACTGGTTCAAAGCATGCTTACAGTCCCAGCTCAGGCGTTTCAACAAATTCTTGCCCATCATCAGCCCAATATGTGGATTTTACTAAGCCAATTCAAAAACCCTGCCAATGCCATTGCCCTGTTTCATGAAATTTTAAATGATCCTGATAACCGCAGTGCCCTTTTTCAAAGTCCAAATGCGCAATTTTCTATGTTTTTAAAGCAGGTAGGCATAGGGGTAGTACTTGCATCTTATCTTCAGAATCAGTACGACAAGCCTTGGTATGCCGTAGGCTTGTCTTTGTTTGCAGAGCATTTGAAAATTTCCAAACAGCCACATGCATTGACATATGCCATCATAAGTTTAGGTCAAGCTTATGATATAAAGTTATTGTCAAAAAAAACCTATCAAGGTGTCATGCTTTCTTTTCTAAAAAGCGAAGCAATGGCTAAAACCCTATTAAATGAGTTCCTAGGCGATTCTAAGGGATATATCCAAGATGCTTTGTCAGAGGTTGCTTGGCACTTTAGCTCATTATTTAGCAAAAACGACTTGATACCTTGTATTGAAGCATTGAATCAAGAGCAGGCCCATTGGGGAATTAGTTCGCGTTATCGCTTGTTGTTGATTATTTTTGCAGCCCATCATACCACTTTATTCAGTGCTCAGGAATATCGCTACAGTAAACATGCTTGGTCAGAAAATGATATAAACCAGCTGGCTACCTTTGTCAGTCAGCATTTAATACAGAAACAAAATCCAGATAGACATCTAGAGATTGGTGGACAGTTGCTTGGTAAACTCGTTTTTCCTGCAGCAAATTTTGGGTTAGCAACCCCACAATCTGCTTTATTTTATGATAATCATAAACAATTCAATAGCCACATTGCAGGATTTATGCTTAAAAAAAGCGCTTTTGAAACCTTTAGGAGTACCATTGAAAAAGCGCTCACTACACCGCTAAAAAATATCCAACAATATTTCAATCCAGGTCCTCGCAGTTTGACCCAGTTCTTGGAGCAGCATAATGCAATAATTGATTGGGAAAAAATCATCGAAAACACATGGGCTGTGAACCAGGGACGAGATTTGCCCCTGTTTTGCGCCTTTCTTATCAACTATATAGGCCCAGCAAAGCCACTTGAACAGTTGTTAGACTCTTTTATAACAGATCCTGAGTTACTTTGTGATCGCAAGTATGTATATTCTGTTTCAAAATTACTTACTCAAATTCCTAATCGCGATATCAGCGCTCATATTTTTGCAAGCCTTGTCCGCAATCCAGAATGTATTGATGCGACCATATTGAGCCACATGGCATATTTTTATCAAAAAACCCATTTGAAGTCTAAGCATCCTGTAGATTCACTCCAATCCTCATTGGATTTGATACGTTATTTTGGCCAACAGCAAGAATACACTTTGGCTATAAAATGTTGTAGTGTTTTGCAAGACCAAGATCCCAAAATTAGCATTCAACAAAAATTAAAAAAAATACAGCAAGAGGCCACTGTTGAAAAAGACTTGAAGTCCCATTCACAAAGCTGGTATTTTAAAATCCTTTGCTTTTTGAAAAGGCTTTGGCACTACCACAAACACCCTTCGGATTATGTTTGTTATTGTGACAAAAAGGCCACTTACCCTCCATTAAAAATTCCAACTGACATTGGAAAAGCAGAACAAGGTGGGCAACAGATTGAGCAGGGGAAAAAGCAATTAGAAAATGCGCAAAAACTATCAAAATATAAATCAAAGCCCTTCGAATTGAAAACCCCAGTTACCCAAATGGGCCTTTTTAATATGAAAGGAGAAAAACATATATGCCCCATTGAAAAAGAAGGATTCCAGTATACACTTGGAAAATAGGCAAATTTAATTTATTGTGTGACTTTGGGGCGAAATGGTGTGTTGCAAAGACTTTGTACCGCTGGGTTTCAGCCTCAATTATTTAACTTGCGTGAATTAAAACATGAAATTTAAAATTGTTCCTATAACCGAAGATCATATTTCAGACTTCTGGTCTGCTGTTGATAGTGTTGCAAGAGAACGAAAATACTTGGCTTTTTTGGAGGGGCCACCAATCAATACCACCAAAGACTTTGTGTTACAAAACATTCATGGTAATTGGCCTCATGTCATTGCAGTAAGTGATGGGAAAATAATTGGATGGTGTAATATCAGCGCCCTCGATCGCCCAATTTTTGCCCATGTTGGTTCCTTGGGTATTGGTGTATTGGCGCCTTATCGAGGCCATGGTGTTGGAAAAGCATTGATGAAGGCCGCTCTTCAAAAAGCGAAGCTAAAGGGATTGACGCGAATTGAGCTTACAGTACGCGAACATAACACATCTGCAATTTCTCTATACGAAAAGATGGGGTTTGAGACAGAGGGAATTCATAAAAATGGAATACGGATTGATGGAAAATATGAAAATCGCATGTTTATGGCGCTTCTATTTGCTCAATAAATTGCGCGCCTTGCGCGGTGTAATTTGAAATCCAATATTTTACCAAAGGATATAAACAAGATGACAGGCCATACATGAGATTAAATTTGAATTTACCCACCATATTTTTTAAAGCCCGCTCAAAAGAAAAGGAAATTCTAGACTTAGGACCTGATTTTTACAGTGTAAAAGAATATCATCACTGTCAAACAATATTATTTAAAATCAATAAGTTATTGGGAATTTTTTCTCACTCAAAACGCTTTTTAAAGCAATTCCCACCCGACATAACAGTCCTTGATGTAGGGTGTGGGGGTGGCTTGTCTTTATTAAATCTCAGTGTTTCTTTCCCAAAAATTAACTTTATTGGATGTGATATTTCAAAATATGCCATAAAAATGGCTGAAAATGAATCCAAAAATTACCCAAGCAACAAGATAACTTTTAATCTTCAGCATCAACAGTCATTAAACTTACCAGAAAATAGTGTAGATATCATTTTAGCAACACTTGTTTGTCACCATATCGATGATACAGAATTAGGTAATTTCTTTCAGGAGGCATTATTCATTTCGCGCAAAGCAGTATTGGTCAATGATCTACATCGCAACATGATTCCTTACCTTTTTTACAAAATGTTTAGCCCATTATTTAGAAATAGATTGATCAATTATGATGGCTTGATTTCAATTAAGCGTGGATTTAAACGTGAAGAGATTTGTTTGTTGCTTGAAAAAGCTAATATCAATCATTTCACTTTGAAATGGCGTTTTCCTTTTTGTTGGAGCCTGATACTGTGGAAAAAGTAGTCATTGTTGGGGGTGGCGTTGCAGGGTTAAGTTGTCTAAATGGCTTACTAGATAAAGGGCAATCGCCCTTGTTATTAGAAGAAAAAACCATAGGTCTGCCTAAAATTTGTGGTGAATTTATAGCCCCACTTGCCTCCAGGCAACTGAGAGCATGGGGGATAGGCCCTATACAAAGTATAAAGGACATTTGTTTTCTTATTAATAATAAGCAATCTTGCGTATCCTTTCCTGAGCCTGCGGGGGCTTTTTCACGCGCAAATGCAGAGCTTTCATTAGCCAAACGTGCCTCTGATAAAGGCGGGCGTATACGTGAAGGTATTCGTATAACAAAGATTGAGCCTCCTTTAAATGATTCTCCTTATAGAATTCATTTAAACTCAGAAGAGTTGATAGAGACAAGAGCTATCATCATCGCTACAGGTAAACTAAATCCACAGTCCTCGCCTACTATGTTTCCTTATGTAGGGTTTAAAATGTATATCCCACAAGTGTTTAAAGCTCAGACGCTCATTATGTCTCATTATTCAGGGGCATATTTTGGTATGGTACCTGTGGCGGATAATGTAAGTAATCTTACTTGTTTGGCACAAAAAAAAGTAGTTGAGCAGTGGGGATCCTGTCTTAAATTTTTTCAGCATTTGATGAAAATAAATCCTTTATTAGCAGAACTTGATACCAGTGCCATTGATTGGTTAGAGGGGAGAGCCCCCATATTTAAAGCACAAAAAATACCCTATTGGAAAAATGCTTTTTGGATTGGGGATGCTTTAGCAAGTTTTTATCCGGCCATTGGATATGGTTTTGCTCACAGCATTCATAGTGCACTATTGGCTACACATTTCTATCTTCATGGTGATGCACCAGGATATAATACGTGTATCAATCAGGAGATTAAACACAAATTATTGATGGGTAAATGTTTACACCACGCCTTTATGAATAAATCAGCAAGTAATCTCTTGTTCACTTTAACACAAAAAAGTCCAAGTTTTACCCGGTTTTTAATGAGGAAAGCTGGATATGGTTAAACTTTGTGCTACAACTGCTTTTAAAAGGAACATTGCTTTATGAACACAGGCATTACCGCGATTGGAACAGCACTCCCACAATATCAGCGAAATCAAGATGAGATAGGTGAACTCATTTCTTCAATTTCTAATTTAACAAATGAACAAAAAAAAACCTTGAGGGCAGTTTATAGAGCAACGGGGATAAAAAAAAGGTACAGCGTCCTTAGTGATTTTTGTAGATCATCGGGCTCCTTTACTTTTTTCCCTAATGATATCAATGCATCTTTTCCAACGACAGCACAACGAATGGAGATTTATAAAGCCAATGCCTTAGAGTTAGCCTTAAAAGCAATTGATGATTGCATGAATCAAATCGGCTTCGACTACAGCGAGATCACGCATTTAATAACGGTAAGTTGTACAGGCATGTATGCTCCTGGTATTGATATTGAAATTGTACAAAAATTAAAACTGAATAAGGCTACTAAGCGCACCACCATCAATTTTATGGGGTGTTACGGTGCTTTTAATGGTATTAAAGTTGCAGATGCTTTTTCTAGGACTGATCCTAAAGCTAAAGTCCTGGTTGTTTGTGTGGAATTGTGCACTATTCATTTTCAAAGAGCTGCTGATTTATCCAATCTGATATCTAATGCTATTTTTTCAGACGGTGCTGCTGCGGTGATCATTGAGGCCAATCCTGAAGGAAAACTCGTTTTAGGCTTGGAATCTTTTTTTTGTAGTTTATTGCCTAATAGCGAGAACGATATGGCATGGCACGTAGGTGATCAAGGCTTTGATATGATTTTAAGTTCTTACATCCCTGCGCTTATTAAATCAGGCATCAGTACCTTTGCAGAACAACTTCTAGAAAAGACAAAGTTAGCCATATTTGATATTGATTATTTTGCGATTCATCCTGGTGGACAAAAAATTCTTGAAGCTTGCGAAATTGCTTTAAATATTTCCAAAGAAGATAACCAATTTTCTTATAAGGTGATGCAAAATTATGGAAATATGTCTTCGGCTACTGTTCTGTTTGTCTTAAAAGAGATTTGGAATAATTTACAAAGAACTGATGATGGGAAAACTATTTTTAGCTGTGCTTTCGGACCAGGCCTGACCTTAGAGTCTATTTTGTTGAAGGTAAATAATAATTATTCCTAGAGATAAGAATTTCTTTAAATTAAAAAAACATTTAATTTGAAAAAGTATCTTATTCTATTTTTTTATACTAAACTACAACTAGTCAGACTGGTTTGAGGTAAATTATGGAAACATGGCAATTACAAAATGCTAAGGCTCATTTAAGTGAGTTAGTTAAAAAAGCAACTTCTGGAGAGCCTCAAGAAATTACATTAAGAGGAAAACCTGCGGTGGTTGTTTTGTCCACCCAACAATATGAGGAATTAAAAAAACCAAAACAAACATTGGTAAACTTCTTGAGGCAATCGCCCCTAGCAGGTATAAAAATCAATATAGACCGTGATACAACTTCTATGAGAAATATTGAGTTATGAATTATTTACTTGATACCAATGTAATATCAGAACTAGTAAAGCCTACGCCCAAAGATTCACTGTTACATTGGGTTGATGGTATTCCTAGTGAAAATTTATACCTGAGTGTTATTTCAATTGGAGAAATCAGAAAAGGAATTGCAGGAATACAAAATTCACAGAGACAAGAAAAAATTGCTCAATGGCTTGAAAGAGAACTACCAGATTACTTTGAAAGTCGCATTCTAAATATTGACCTTAAAGTAGCAGATATCGATAGTGTCGCTACCTCGTGATTGATTTTAGCCATCCATGGCTAAAATCGACTCGCCAACGCGACAAGTATGCCTCCGGCGGCCCTGGACGTCCTGGTCCCCCTTGATTTTGATCCCCCTACGG
>JACCWN010000137.1 GCA_013697625.1 Legionella sp. | reverse complement strand
CCGTAGGGGGATCAAAATCAAGGGGGACCAGGACGTCCAGGGCCGCCGGAGGCATACTTGTCGCGTTGGCGAGTCGATTTTAGCCATGGATGGCTAAAATCAATCACGAGGTAGCGACACTATCGATTTTTTACAATCTTATGCCAACCAGCTAAAGCAGTCCCACACTCAGGATGCAAAGTTCTTGCTTCTTCAATTCTTCTTTTTGTTATTATGTGCATAATAATTAATCAATACTATTAAACTTAAGTTTATCTCAAAATGAGATATTTTGCAAACTTTAAATAATATTTAAAGTTAATAAGAAAACACAGGAGTACTCATCAATAATCAATGAAGTTTATCGTCCAACTAGAAATTTGTCTTTTACTATCTTGTGGTAGGTTACCTATTACATCAAACAACTTCTTCCCTCATATGTTCCAGAAAAAAATTCGTAACTAGCTGCATTGGTTTACGCAATCGCTCCACATCTTTCATGATATACCCGGCCTTTACATCATTATTCATTTTATGGTTTAGTAATCGCTTTAAGGCATAGGAAGGCAAATCAAGGCTGTCTGCTATAGTGGCAAAGGTTCTTGGTAAATCATGAAGCGTAAAGGGTACACCGGATAATTCGACCACCCTATTTACCGCTTTTTTCGGTTCATAGATATAACCTGTTAGCCGATATGATGGATCTCAATAACATGGCTCTAATAGAGAAGCCACTATTTTCGCCATAATGCATATATGGGTTCATGTACATCGCAACTTCTTAATATCCAATTGTTTTTGCCCAGGCACTTAGCAGCCTTTTTAAGCGCATGGATTGGTGCTTATATTTTAGCAAGAGAATTATCAGCATCCAAAGATTCTTCTACTGCTTTTGCCTCTCCTGTATTGCGCGCATTTTTTAAATTAAATCAAGCCCTGGGAGTTAAATCTACAAATCTTATGAAAGGGGTTACCATCTAAGATACGTTCAGGGGTACTGGGTTAACCGTCTTTGCTTGCAGTGCCTCTGAGGGGGCTAGTTGTATTGGCTCTGCTTCTGGAGTTGGTTGATGAAAACGCAACCTGGTGCTTTGTGTATATGTAGTAGTGGCAGTGGTCGCCAGTTCAGGCCTGAGTTGCACCCTAAGAGCTTGGCAAAATTTTCTGTGGTCAGAGGCCCCTCTGAGAGATCTGCCAGGGTTTTCTGCAAATAGTCAGCTTCATCTGCATCTACTCGATATAAAATCGGGCCACTGGTTCTCATTGTTTCAGTCGATATACCTTGCAACATCCCTTTTTGGGTTTCAATGGCTGGTGTTTCTAAGTATATTGATCCTGGATATTTGGCTGTCAATGTATCTGCTGCTTTCTTAAAAGCCTTTTTTTGTAAAATACTCAGGGCGACGTATGGCGCCATTGCAACGCCTAATTTCAACCCCTCTTGATATTGGGTTTGTGTATTACTAGCGGATACAAGCGCAGTTTTCTGCGCGGCCTCGACCATTTTCTTGGCATCTGCCGCAGCGCGTGCGGATGCAGAAGTCACTGCCAAAACATTTGCAGAAGCTATGGCATCAGTTGCAGCACGAGCTGCATCTTTTTTTTTATAATTTTGATGGTTCTGTAAGGGCTCAATAGAGTCGTTCAGAACAGTACAGCTCTCTAATTTTGTCTTGTAATATTGGCAGAGTACATTCGCATCTTTCTTTTGCATTACTCAAATAATGCTCGATAGTGCGCCGTGATTTTTTAAGCTCCCAAGCAACTTGCTTTTGACTCATTCCTTTATTAAGAAGCAGAAAGCATTCTAATTCGGATGGGGTAAGGTAATGATAGGCATTATCGCCTTTTAAATAAAAATGTTTAATATTTAAGCTTTCCAAAAAAGCTTCTTTATCAAATTCGGGATAAACATTTCTTACATTATACACGGTAGGCTGCAATGTAATCTGTAGAGGACTTTTTAAACCCTCCATGATTAAGGGCTTGGCTTTGTCATTAAAATAATGGATAAAATGCTCAATGCAGTTATAATAGTTTGTATAAAATGAATTAATATCAGAATTATTTCTTTTCGTGGCAAACTCGTAAAGATACGCTTGATCCCCCTGCTGCCGTATACAACTTAAACCATGAGAAAATAAATAATCCTCTCGAGCAGAATGAACTACCGGTGAAACATCCGTGCTAGGAATATGATCCCAAATATACTGCCCCGATTTTATTAGAAAAGGATTGGTATCAAAATCCCCGATTAAAATGAAAACCCCGCTGGTAAAAATGGACAAGCCAATCGGCGTCGTTACAAAAAGTAACTCTTTTACCTTCAGGTAGAAATAAAGTAAACTTAAAATGAATAATATTTAATGATTGCAGAGGTTTTGTGATGGATTGGATTTCATCAATATATTTTAATGAATGCCCTTGAGCGTTAATTAATGACATAAGAAGACCATAATAGAAATTCGATTGTTTATTATAGCAAAAACACACTTTGTGAGCAAGTTTTGATCAAATTCTATTTTCCCCTAAGGACTCTAGAAAAATCAGAATCCACACGGAAGGATTATATCCAGAGGCTAATCATTAATTATTTTAAAAGTTAGGTGAATCATCAGGCATAGCTTTGCTCCTTAAAACTGTCAACCCTTTCATCCACTTTGTAATTTTTTTATCTCGACAGGCCATACTCGGCGATTTTTTTTGCGTGTACATAGGTAGTATCAAAAATTGGTAAATGGTAATCGTCTGGCTGAATCAGTAAACCTAATTCTGTACAAGCAAGAAGAATGGCTTGCGCACCTTGTTCTTCAAGTAGCTCAATAGCCTCTAAAAGGGTCGTTTTTGATTCTTTTAGACATTTTCCAACACATAATTCTTTATAAATGATATTGTCGATTACACCACGCATAGTAGATGTTGGAATTGTTGTCTTAATTGCATATTTTTTTGTTAGATAATCGCTATAAAAAACATCTTCCATTGTAAAGCGCGTTCCGAGAAGTCCAACTGTTGTTATTTCGTTTTGAGATAAAGACGTTCCTGCAGCGTCTGCAATATGAATAAATGGAATTGAAATACGATCTTCAATTATTGATGCGACTTTATGTAGCGTATTACAACATAATGCAATTGCATCAACGCCGGCTTTTTCCAAGTTATGGGCGGCTTTAGATAAAATGGAGGCAATTTGATCCCAATTATTTTGATTTTTATAATCAACAAGTTCCTGATAATTCATACTACTTATCAGTAACCTAGCAGAGTTCAGTCCACCTAATTGATGACGAACTGACTCATTGATCACCTGATAATACAGTGCTGTTGATTCCCAACTTACTCCACCAATCATGCCTACTGTTTTCATTTTATGCCTCTAAGATATTAGGGTCTGTTGACATTTGATCATTTGATCCCCCGTCGCCGACGTACCGCGGTTTATCCGCGGTATCCAGGGATGTCTGTATAAAACACAGATTTTTTAATTTACCTCACAATTCGCTTTTGGTAACTCAAAGGCAAAAATAGCCACGTTACAACCTATTGATAAATGAGAGCAAACTCGTAAAATTGCGGTTCCTACACCAAAATAAAACAGGTTTGAAATGGCCAGACTAATGCTCAGTGATGAGCTATGGTCAAAGCTAAGAACAATCATGCGACAACATGAGATTTATGACAAGCCTAATCTTCGTCTTATGGTTGAAGCTATGCTGTATCGCATGCGCGTAGGCTGTCCTTGGCGAGACCTGCCAGCAGAATTTGGAAGCTGGAATTCAATATACCAAAAATTTAACCGCTGGTCATATAAAGACAAATTGGTCAAAATATTTAAATGCTTAGTGCGTGATCCTGATCTGGAATGGGAGTTTATTGATGGAAGTATCGTTAGAGCCCATCAACACAGCTCAGGAGCTGCTGGTAACGACAATCAAGCGATTGGAAAATCTGTTGGCGGAAATACAACGAAAATTCATATGGCTATTGATGCATTTGGCCTTCCAATAGAATTTGACGGGTGGTGAAGTGCATGACAGCAAGGTTGCTCCAGAATTAATTGTATGTCTTCCCCTTGCTGATTATATCATTGCAGACAAAGGCTATGACAGTGAAGAAATACGAGAACTTATTCGAGGAAAAGGATCGATACCCCTTATTCCGAGAAAAAAGAACTCAAAAACAGGGAATGATGACATGGACTGGTGTTTGTATAAATACCGACATCTGGTTGAAAATATTTTTGCACGTCTCAAGCACTTCCGAGCAATTGCAACAAGATATGACAAACTGAAACGAAATTACGCCTCAATGCTCGCCATGGCTTGCTCATATCTGTGGCTGCCTATGTAAGTTACCTATGATTGCTTGGTATAATTTGATTCTAGTCCAACAGACAACCACTCTCTAACCGAAGAACAGGTGTCCTACTCATCCTAAGGAAATGGCATGAGCTCATCATATGCGTATATTTTAGCCAGCAAACGCAATGGCACACTTTATATTGGCTCAACATCGGATCTTATCAGACGAGTCTGGGAACATAAAAACAATGTAATGCCCATAGCTTTACAGCACAATATAATGTACATATGCTGGTCTATTATGAGATTCATAGTACCTATTTAGAAGCTGCCAGACGTGAGGCACGCTTCAAAAATTGGTGTAGGAAGTGGAAACTCAATTTAATAGAAGAGTTTAATCCAACATGGCGCGATTTATATGGAGAAATATGCTCTTAGCATGAACATCTCCTGGATACCGCGGATAAACCGCGGTACGTCGGCGAGGGGGGATCAAATGTCAACCGCCCCTATTGCGATTTAAAATAAATACAAGATAAGTTCCCACCAAAATCTAATTCTGCTCGATGAAAAGCGCGTCGATAACTGAAAAATAAATCTTCATTTGAGTACATGTCTAAACCAATTGCTGTTACAGATTTTAAAGAAAGTCTTGAGAGTTTAGCTTTTACATAGCAAATAGATCAAATAAAAAATGCTCTGGATTTTTTGAGTTTTTAAAATAAATGGTGTTTTTTCTATCTGTTGAGAGAAATTCTTTATAAAATTTTGAATCAACCTCATATGAATCTTGTGTTATGCAAGGGCTAACAACAGCACTGATATTATCTGGTTTGGAAAACCGTTTAATAAAAAGTGGTTTATTTTAATAACCTAAAATAGTTTCTAAACATTTTTCTAGTTCAGTCTTCGGGTCAGCTACCATCCCTTTCTTTCGCCAAGCAACATGACCATCAGGACGAACCAAAACAACACCACTTTTCGATATGCTATAGATATCATGCCATGTATTCTCAGAATCGGTCAAATCACCATGAGGCGATATTTCGTAAACCGTTATTGGAAATGAGAATGTTTTAGCCAATTGGTTCATAGCAATTCGCCAAGGATCACCCTGGGAGCTAATAAGCAAAACAAAAGTTTTTTCAAATAGGTCCAAAGTTGAAATATTTTTTCCATCTTTGATTAAATGAACATGGGGGGCGCGACTGCCGGGAAGAGTTGTGGGTATGTATTGATCTGGTAACAGGCTTATGGTTTGGCTTGTTTCAGATTTCAATGCTTTTGAATGATAAATAAAGCCTAAATCTAAGCCTTCATAATTAAGATTTTTTTGCTGTTCATGTAATTTTATTTTTAATGTTTCATGATCGCCGGCTTGGATTGCTTTAAAAATATCAAAAAAGCGCTTAGCATTTTCAGTACTCCATTCTATATTGCGTTTAGCAATGGGTGCGCGTTCATCATAATAAGTGTCCAGCAATGCATCTGATGCATTATATTTGAGAACAAAGGCTAGTTTCCAAGCAAGATTATGAGCATCTGCAATGCCAGTATTCATTCCCAAACCACCGGTTGGAGGTAAGCGATGTGCCGCATCACCAACTAAAAAAATTCTACCATGGCGGTACTGTTGCGCAATTTGCGCTGTCATGGTCCAGAAACTTTTATTGATGATTTTAATTTTTAGATCAGGGATATCAAGAACACGTCGTATTTCATTGTTGCAATATTCGTCTGAGAAATCTTCTTTTGTATTTTCAGGCTTAAAGTGCATACCCACTATCCAACGGTTTTTACCATAAGCAGTAAATAAGGATCGTCCAAGCAAATTAGGATTTGTAAAGAAAAATCCAGCGCTGATGCGATGTTGTGTCCATTGAGATATGTCAAATTCGCAATACACAGAGCAAGAGCGTCCTAAGTTTATCTGGTCCATCCATTTCAATGTTTAACTGTTTGCGTATAGAACTATGCGCACCATCCGCGGCAATAACGTATTGAGCATTGACAAACTCCTCTTCATTGCTTCTATGATTTAACAGGCGCACCAAAACTCCAGAATCTTTATTTTCAAATGCAATCATTTCTTTTGAGAATTGAATATCTACTTCTTGGTGTCCTTGCAAAGTATGATGTAAATATTCTTCCACACAATCTTGTGTAACAAAACTTGCGCCAATAGGACCATGCGTATAATTTTCTATCTCTTTCATTTCTACCCGAGTGACTTCGTCCCCTTTCAAGGACTCAGACCAAATAAATCTTATACCTTCCCTTGGAAATTCATATTTCAATAATTCGTTAATATCTCCCCATTGTCTAAATAGCTCCATTGTTCTCATACTAACACCTCGGGCACGGGGATGCTCGGTACGACTTGGATGTCGTTCAATAATTAAAGAATGAATTTTTTGACGTGCTAAAGCTAAAGCCATACTTAGGCCAACAGGTCCGCCCCCAACAATCAATACAGGTATATGTTTCATATGCGAGTCTAATTTAAATTTAAACGGTAATTTTCAAAACTGGCCAACTCAAGAAATAATTTCTTTATAAGTTCGTGGCCATTCTTAATAACCACTGTCAATATGGATGTCGATTTATAATGCACTCAATTTTGAGGACTATGTTCAGTTTTTTTAAAACAAATGTCAACCTTGTCAAGCTTAAATCATTTGTATTTAAGCAAAGAAGAATGAGTTTTGGTTTACGAACTATGATTTAGCAAAATCCTTTCAAAAATCAGATGGAGGATTTTTATTAAAAAAATGCATGCAAGTAATCATTGTAATGGAAAATATCTTAATCCTTAAGCTTACTGCTTGCTTGCACCCATCTCCAAGAAGGAAAACATATAATAAAAACGAGGGGAATCATGAAAAGAGAAATTTTTCCCAACATTGCACTAACGAATCCATAATTAGAAGCTCCACGATATCCACCAATTATGAAGAAAATAAACAATATTGCAGATAAATAAATAAGGCGCGTCCAGAAGTTCAAGTTTAAAATAGAATAAGTCATTGGTAATATTTTAATAAAAAAATACGCTATTAACATCAGCGAAATAATCCCCCCTAATGTTCCAATTATCCATGGAGAAAGATGCAAAGAAGAATTAAAATTATATACATCTGCGTGAGTTGTAAATGTTCTAATCGGGATGTAAGAGAAAAATTCTTGTAAATTAAACGCTGAAAACCAAAAACAAAAAATATAGAACCATTTCTTTTTTTGAATTGTATTTTTTTGCAAAAGATAAAAACAATATACACTTAAAAGTAAATTTATAATTATGGGCGTTATTGCAATCCAGGCCACCACCCAATTCTTTCCTGCATGAATAAGAGAGGCGTAATCTACAGACTCATCCACATTTAATAAGGTCCAGTCTCCATAATAAATATCAAATGGATTCGATTTAAGGCCATTTATCCAGGCAACAAAGCCGTGCGTCCATTCATGAATCAACACGACCACATCAAAGGCCACCCATATAATAGCTATGTTTAATAATAAAAAACGTAATTTTGCGAAAATTTTAGTCAAAATATATACCGCCTTCTTTGTTTAATAAGTACTTTTGCAGAGAAAACTATTCTTAAGGTGATTTGCCGTTCCATCACTCTAAGGGCACGATTACAAATTAAATTTATTCAGCATATTGATTTCAGCTGTTGAATCAGATTAAACCTGTCGACCAACCCCCAATATTCTAAAATTATTTCTTTATCTAATTGAAAGATGCTAATGCCTTCATACTGAACGCTTTTACCTATTGCTGGAAACTCCATAAAAGGACCCAGATGGGTTCCTTTGGCCATCCACCGCACCATGACTTTATTATCTTCTGCAATCCAATCTTGCCAATTACAATGAAGATCAGGAAAAGCGTGTAACCAATGTCTGGCGATTGTTTTCATTTCTTCTTTGCCTTGAGTTGTTTTCATCGGGCTATGGATAAGGGTTTCATGGCTTAAAAATCGATCAATGACTGAGAGGTCTTTTTGATTCCATAATTGTTCCATGAAGGTTTGAATGAGTTGTTTTGGGTACATATTATTTTGTCCTGTCATTTGTCTCATCACTTCCTTCACTATCATGCTTTGTATTCTCTGATATGCTTATATAAAAGATTTTTCAAGCATTAGGCTAAATTGGGAGTTCCTAGATTATTCGATTGGTAATTCCTGTGGTTTTAAGTCAAAAATAGGTCCTTTTGAGAATCTTTCTCCAGTAGGATCGATGTAAGTTTCTGCAAAATTATCATGTACCCTTGATTCAGTTGGATTCCAAAATACAGGATTTTCAGCACAAGCCACTCTGAAAATAGTATTTATTGTTTCCGAAACAGGTCTACCCTCTTGCATCAAAGCACGCCATTTACTCACATCAGTATGCATTTGTGGATATGGATTTTCTCGTCCATTAAATCGCTCACCAACCTGTGCCGATGATTCAAAATTAGTTACAAATAAATTTGGACGACTTTCAGGTGAACGTGCAGTTGCAATTACAATGTAACCTTCTTTTGCAAAGCGTTCTGCTGCTGCAAGCCCAATGCCATTCGATGCGCCTGTAATAAAAACAACCCTTTCTGAGTTAGGCTTGGTTTTCATAAGTCGATTTTAACCTCAATGATTCATTCTTAATAAAATTGATAAGCTATCACGGCTTCTTAGTCTAAGAAACCCTAATATGTTAAAGCTGTAAAGATGGCTCCCTTGTTTTCTTAACAAACAGAGAACAAATTTTTGATCCCTAACTTTCAAACATCTTTTCTACAATATTAGAAAGTTAAGGTATGCATCCTATTCAGTGGTAATTTCGCTCAGTACAATCAGCTATTAATCGCTTCTTTAAGTTTCGAGCCCACTTTAAAACTAACCGTATTCCTGGCTGCAATATGAATCGTTTTACCTGTTGCAGGATTATGACCTGCGCGCGCAGCGCGCTTTTTAACTGAAATACTTGCAAAACCAGGCAGGATAATGGAGTCCCCTTCTGAAAGTAGGTCAGTTAGACAACTGATTACAGAATTTAATGCTTTTTCCGAATCAACCTTAGTCAAGTTTGATTTTTTGCTTATGGCATCAATTAATTCCTTTTTATTCATTCTAGTTCCTTGTTTTTAGTTGTATATATTTAGTCAATTATTGAATTGGCGGCTACTACCCTTTAACGATAATGCATGTTTGGGCTGATGTACATGGTTATGATTATTCACAACTTAATTCAAGGGATAGCGGATTCATAAACTGTATTTCAGGAATAAACTGATTCAGTTTTGCATAATCTAACTGAATTTCAGAGTGGGGCTATACACGATTATAAAGTATTTGGAAATATAGAAATCGATGAATACGATAGCATTGAAAAAATATGTCATACCAGATCATTTGTCTTACTATTTGATTACATGCCCTTTACTCGGGATCTCTCTCAAAACGCACCGTAGAGCACTATATAGAATCCATAAAAATAAAATGGGATTGTAATAGTCGCTATGCTTTAGTTTCAAAATTTATGAATAGTTAAGCCGGTATAATTTAAGGTTCTGTTGCTGTCATTTTCAACGCATGTGGTGGCCTCCATGCAGGCCAGTGTGGGGCTATGTCGTAGGATTTTTTTCTAAAAGGTAAATTTCTATGAATATTTAAAACTTTGATAGCAATATGTATTATAAATTGTGCAATTATTTTTATGGATTAAAATAAATAAAAACAATAAATTGTTAAAAGTCTGATTGGAGAGTAAGCCATGCTAACTTCCCCCATAGCTTCTCGCAAAACGGAGCGTGAACCTCTTGACTCACTCCCCTTCCATTAAGCAAACGGCCCTTGCATACCAGCGCTAGATGGAACCCCTATTAAGGCCCGATCTGCCCCCTCTCCCACGCTATAAGACTTGTTATCTAGATTAAAATTGCGCTGCAACCAAACTAACGCCAGCTATTACAGCTGTTGCAATAGCTACCGTTCTAGCAGTTTTAAACAATGCATGTGGATTTGTTCCTTGATTTGTATTTGCTGTATTAAATTGGGATTCAGTATTAGCTAAATTTTTTTGATTACTAGGATTGTTATGTGGATCTTGCTCTAAATCTATATGCTGCGCTGGATGATTATCCAATTTGGAATCAAAAGCTCTATTATTTTCTATCACTGGTTTTTTTTGTTCCAAAACAGCAGTTTTTGATAGGCTGTCTGTACATATTCCATTATTTAAAGCCAAGCTAGAAACAGACTGTTTGTCCTGTTCTTTAAAGAAGTCAAAGAGTTGGTTCAAACTTATTTTACATAAATCTGGTTTCATTTCGGTTTGAGCAGTTGATAAAGAAATTTCATAAAAAGCTTCAAGAGTATTTTTAAAAGCAATAAGTCTTACATAGGCTTCCGATTTTGGAACTAAACAGATTCTAATCTCTTCAAGTAGGGTTTTTACTTTTTCAAAATTCCTATTTGATATAGCATTTTCAATCATACAAAAGGGTGATCCGTGATGAGATGAATGTATCCATGGTGCGGCCAAGAAGAATTGATCAAGTATCATTTTTTCTGAAGACTTTCGTAATATCATTTGCCCAGGTTCCATAGCCTGCGAAGTGGAGGAAATCATTGTGAGCGAACTACACAAATCTAGCCCTTCTCTGGTTGTATTAAAAATATAAGCCAAGTTAGTTTTTTGGAAAATAAAGACAGTATCCTTTCCATTGCTTCGAGAAAAAGTGCCTGTTATTGTGTAACCCTCTGAGCCATTTTTCAATAGGTTTGATATCTCTTCACTAAATAGTGATTGGACCCGGCCTAAATTTGAAGTAAGCGGAAAACTAACTTGTAGGTTAAAACCGTCTATTTTATTTTTTGTATATTTTTCAAATACTTCTTCAGAAGAGATTGAATCAGCATCATAGGTAAGTAGTTCCCCGGCAAATCCCTGCTCCACAAGTAAGGCTTTGTCTTCAGCTGGTGCGATAAGTATAGAGTTTTGCGTGGGAGTATGAGGTCCTAACATGAAAAGATCATCGAGCCAACCTCCAACAATAAGATGTTTTACGAAAGACAGAGGTTCAATCACAATGTAACGTGGCCCTTTATCACCCCAGGCTTTAGTTCCAACAACTTCGACATCGCCAATACGATAGCCAGCATTGGGACTTATATCGACTAAACTCCAATGCAGAGTCATACTTTCGTAGTTCGTTATGGGAGTATGTTGTTTTGTGAGAGGGTCAATAACCATACCACCTAACTTCATTTGAGGTACAGGGCACATATTTGTTCTATGAGTTAAAAATAAATTATCTTCAAAAGTTGAATCTAATTTTAATTGCATCTACAGTTCCTGATTAATAAATAGTTTTATTGTATATAAAAAAACAATTACAGAATAGGGTATTTTATACCCTAGAAAATGTTACCGCTCTGTATCGGAAAGTAGGTTTACTAAACATGCGCTACGTTGTGTGGGGGTTTGAACCATCCGCAAGTGTTTGAGTGGATGGTTCTACCCGGTGGCAGGAGGTAACTCTTGTTCCTAACGTAACGAAAGTTTCTCAGCATCACAAAATGGCAGTATGGGTATATCAGATATTGACGCTTTTTGATAAAACTGGATTATTTCTTGGTTAAAGCTTCCGATTGGATTTCTTACTGCTTCCTCGCATATTTCCCTAATCGATTTTAATAGTCCTCTAGCAATGTCAACATTTCTTACATAGTCGTCCCTAACACTTAAAATATAATTATAAATATTAAAAATAGGCAGAGGCACTATTTTTAAACTTTGATCAGGGAGCCGTATTTTGAAAGAAAATATTCCGGGTTGAGAACCAGTAGCAATGGCTTTATTATTTTCAACCTCTTTTTTGATGGCATATATTTTTTGTGCTTCTAAGGATAAAGTAGAAATCGAGAATTCTAAAGAATCTGCTGCATTGTAGGGCGGGGTGATATGGGTCCGCATGTCTGGAACAAAATTAAGGAAAAATAAGAGCTATTCATCCATCATTTATAGTTAAAAATTCACTCAAATTAACCTGTTTAAACCTACTCAATACCGTATGAATAGTGGT
>JACCWN010000063.1 GCA_013697625.1 Legionella sp. | reverse complement strand
CATCTTTTAAGCACTCTTATTCATCAAAGCGCCCACACAGTTTGTCTTCTATCTTTTTAATGAACTCTGCCCTTCGCGGCGTAGGATGCATATTCTACAGCTTTCTCTTTTACTGTCAATTACTTTTTACATATAAATATTTTAAATTGATTAAGGGATACTGATTTTTAAATTTTCATAGATTCATATTTCATCTTGTGTAATGTGTAAAATGAGTATTAAAATGTAGTAATATTTATCAGGGACAAGCGAGGTCTTCATGTTATGTAGATCCCAATCATTGGCTTATATGCAAGGAATGAATAATTGCATCAATTAATCTCACCTGTAATGACACATTGGCTTATACAAAATGGATACATAGCAGTGTTTGTTTTGTTGGCACTTGGTATTATTTGCCTTCCTGTTCCTGAAGAGACCTTACTCATTTTCAGCGGATATCTGATAGCCAGTAAAACCTTCCCTCTGTTTCCAACATATATAGCTGCGATTGGTGGGAGTATTTGTGGCATCACTGTTAGTTATTTTTTAGGTTTTACCGCGGGCAATTATCTTATTACAAAGTATGGCTATTGGATTGGCATCACTGAGGTAAAAATAAAACTCGCACATGATTGGTTTGCTAGAGTGGGTAAATGGGCTTTATTTATAGGATATTTTATCATGGGAGTTCGGCATTTCACAGGATATGTGGCAGGAACTACCTTATTGCGATTTCAAACATTTGCCCTGTTTGCTTACTCTGGAGCCATTATTTGGGCAACCACTTTTTTATCCATAGGTTATATCTTTAGTGATAAGCTAGAAAAACTTGTGGGTCTCATTAATTACAATCATTTGATTCTACTGTTTATCTGCTTTTTACTTCTTTTCATCGGGTGGCGAGTTTTTAAAATGTTGAGAGCCAGCTAAATATTAAATTTAACATTGTATGTACTGTAACACTACTACATGATTAAATATAGGTATGGTGAATGTTGGATCAGATATTAAAGTCTAAATCTGGTTGCTTTGCAACCAGAAATGTTTTAAATCACACTCTTAATATCAATCTAGATAATCTAAGCTTCTAATAAAGCTTCCATAGTTATGGATGCTTTCATCAACTTTGAAACTGGACACCCTTCCTTGGCCTGATGTGCTATCTTGTTAAAGAGCTCATGATTTGCTTGCGGGACTTTTGCCATCACTTCTAAATGTATGGATGGAATTGAAAAACCATCGTCGGATTGCTCTAGGGTAATGGTTGCTGTAGTACTGATACGCTCAGCCTTTAAGCCTGCTTTTTCGAGTTGAGCAGAAAATGCCATAGAAAAACACCCTGCGTGTGCGGCTGCTATTAATTCTTCTGGATTGGTGCCATGTCCGTCCTCAAATCGAGTTTTAAATGAATAAGGGGTTTTATTCAGTGTTTTACTTTCAGTGGATACTGTTCCTGTACCTTCTTTTAAATTACCAAACCATTCGGCAGAGCCTTTACGTTTCATGTTTTTCCTTAAAAGTTTACCTAAATATATAGTTGAAATAACTAATTATAAATACAACATTTAATTATAATATAACATAGAGCCTCTTGCAAAATTGCAAACATATTGACCATATAGAAAACGAGATCGTTTTAAAAAATATTTTTGTTTTAGTGTTTAATAAATACATTAGTTTTTTAAAGCAGGGTGACCATTTATTTCTTCTAAACTGGTTATAATATTGGCAAAAAGAATATTTCGACTATGCATGAAGGTGATGTCTTAGGTAAATTCAGAAGGATTCAAACAAGCTTGAGTGACATTGGTTGAGGCGGCAACAGCCAAATAGAAATTATAAAGGGCATTATTTTGAGGATGCGAAAACCTTCGTTCAAAACGTGACATTATGGATAGCTCATGCCCGGAATATAAAAAACACAACAGGTTTAGTCAGCCGCGTTAATATAAATTATGTGAAGGACATTGAAGGATGAAAAACAGTTTGCTGGTTGTTAGCAGGGGCTGAATTATCCAAGTGTCCCGGGTAGCCAATCGGCCCATCATTTCTATAATCGCATAAAAACTCAATACCTACCTTTATTTCCCGAAGTTGATTCCCCGCGAGAAATCTGGCATCGACGTAGGCAGTATAGGCGGTAACTGTGGCTAAAGTTGTCCCAACAACAGCCACAGCAACTGTCAAAATGATCATGCTCAGTGGCGTTATAAGAAGCAGGGGCGCAAGACAGGCAACCATATATACACTGACCCCATTCAAAAAACCACTCAGGACTAAATTAATACTAAAATTGATGGCTGCATAAAATTTATATCACATTCCTCTTTGATCTCAGTTTCAATTTCGCTAAGCATATCTAATAAAATAGTTTTATGTTGCGCCGGATTGAAATTGTAACTATTAATAGTTTTTTTAAATGGGGAACAATATCATTATAATTATAACCCAAAAAATTATTGCGCTTATAACCCACACGATACAGAAAGGACAGAAATTTATGTGGCTTTACGCCGAAAAAGTATTTTAACCCAAGGCATTAGTAGATATGAAATACCTCACCCTAATGACTTCGATTCTGCACAGACGCGCTCACGTTTATCGCATGAAGATATATTTATTGGACTTTGTATGGGCATCTTATTTGGATTATTTGCTTCTACGGGCCTCCTAGCTTTTCTACCATTAATGACTATGGGTGTTACTCTCTCAGCACAAGTTGGCATACTATTGCTAGGAATTCCAGTGGGCGCTGTATTAGGCTTTATAGGCACTTTGGGTGCACTCCCTATTGTAAATGGTACTAACAAACTTTTTTCTAAAAATCCTTCCCTGCGAATTGAAAGTGCAGACAATTTATTTTCATATATTAAATCACAGGTTCTTCATACAACTGTGAACTCTGAGCTGAAAAATGAGGATTTTGCAATTTCATCTCCACCACCTTATTCTCCTCGAACCAATCCTAGAATTGCTATAGCAAATTTCACCCCCCCAAGTGCACCACCTGAGTTATTCTTGACAGAAAATAAAAAGAAAGGCCTGGGCTGTTTCTCCCTATTTTTTAGAAGAGCTTTTGAAAACCAAAATGATGTAAGCCTAGGTCTTGGATTGGGTGTAGAATAATGCGCTATAGGGGCTTACTACTTTATAAAGCATGTTTCCAAATAACTTCGGATATTTATATAAGATATAACTTGAATGTTTTAAAATAAGTCTGCACGTAGAAAAGAAAATGAACCTAAAATTAAATTTTTATTATACATTTTTATAACATATCACCAATGTTTAATCTTAGTAACTTCTGGTTTGAATAAAGGTCAAAATTGTTACACCTACTATTTCATGTTCCTTTGGATCAAAGATCAAGGGTTCAGAACCTGGTATAGTAGCATTTAATTGCCATTTAGGTGAATCAATTATCAATTCTCTAAAAGACACACTGTTGTCTTTGAATCGAACAAAGATAAAATCTCCATCGATGGGTTGTTCATCCATGTTAACAATAAAAAGCGTTCCAGAAGGAAATCTTGGCTGCATTGATTTGGTACTCTCAATGGCAAATACAGAGTTGTAATTTTTTACATGAGCAATTGGTGCTATCTGCATCCACTTGGTTTGCTGAGTCTTGTCTTCAAGTACCTGGGCAAAGTTTTTATTCGAAATGGATATCCAATCAAATACAGGAATATTATGACTGATATGTGGTTGTATGAAATGCGCAGAACCATTTTGGTTCAATAAATAATCTAAAGTCACGCCAAAATAATCAGCAATCTGTTGCAAAGTCGAAACACGGGGATCCGAGGTGGTACCCGTTAACAGACGATGAATGGTGTTATATGGGATCTGTAAGGATTTAGCCAGATCGCTTTCATTCATTTGATGGAACTCTAATAGTTTAGACAAATTGTCAGACAAATACTCTTTGGGGTCTTTTAATTTAATCTTATTGGATTTATTTTTTTTCATAAGCCTTAGGTTTATAAGATAGTTAACCACAAACTTATTTTTACATATTTGTAACTAATTTAAAAGAAAAATTAATAAAAATTAAAAAATTTCCTTTTTTTTATTTTTGCGCTTGACTAGTTCAATAAATTCATTACAATAAAGTAAATTTAATTTACATAGAAGTATATAAAGCAATTACTTTTGCCGCTATCTAACATGTAAAATAAATTTCTAAATTGTTTCTAAAATTTAATCAAGTATAGGAGTAAGAATGGAAAATAATAATGAACGTCTATTGGCTTATAAAACGGCTTCAATTATCAGCAAGGATACCCTTGAACGAGTAAATAGTGGTGAGGCAGTTTCACAGATTACATTTAGATCTTTTTTAAGTCCTAATGGGCATGTTGGCATTGATGTGGTAATGGACTAATCCATTTTGATTATCTTTAAGTCTCTTCCTGTCAAATGGAATATCTTAAAAAAGGTTAGATTTAGAGCCAAATAATTAAGCTTGAAATGGGTAGTTTCGACACAAGCATTAGTCCAACCTACGTATTAATTATGCAACTTATATTGTAGTTGTTTAATTAAAGTTTAAATAGACCATTTCTAAATTCGCCGCATTAACGCTTATGCGGTGAATTTGCACTGCTAAACTTAGAATACTGCGTAACAGAGCTTTATTGAATTAAGTTCAAGCAGGTCAAAAATTATGTCAAAAAATGAGGTGAGTCTTTTTTGTTCAATTATAAGGATGTTTTTTAAATGAGAGTTTTAATAATTACGGAGCCAGATGATATTCATGCAGTGATGGTCAACTTAGCTCTAAAGCAAAAAGGAGTTGATTGTGAGTTATTCTTTAGTGCCGATATGCCAACCAAGCAAAAAAATACAATTTTTATATCATCAGATGATTATTCTTGGGATTCCATTGATGGTTGCAAATCTTATCCATTCGAAAATCACTTTGATTCAATTTGGTGGAGACGTCCAAGAAGACCAAAAATACCCGACAATTTACATGAACAAGACAAAAATTTCGCAAAAATAGAAAATTCAATTTATCACGACTCAATCCCTTTTTTATTGAATGAAGGTGCCTGCTGGATTAATCCTATCGCCTCACATCAAAAAACGAGATCTAAAATTGTACAGTTGAAGTTAGCACAACAATGCAGATTTAAAATACCTGAAACCCTCATCACCAATTCACCCGAAGACATCAAAGCTTTTCTCTTAGCTAATAAAAAAAATAATATCATATACAAACCTTTCTCGCCTCATTATTGGGCTGGTATCAATGAAACGAGAATTGTTTACACCGATAAAATTTCTATGGACGATTTACCTTCTGACCAAATGTTACAAGCAGTTCCTGGTATATACCAAAAATACATAGAAAAAAAATATGAACTTCGAGTTACCTGCTTTGGTACGCATATTCAAGCTATAAAAATTGACTCACAGAATTCTTCTAGTCCAACGGATTGGCGGAAAATTCCACGCAATGATTTGCAAATAAGTGAAGTTCAATTGCCACAACCAATTAAGAATAAAATTATTTTATATATGATAAAAATGGGCGTAGTTTTTGGGTGTTTCGATTTTATTGTCACTCCTAATGATGAATATATTTTTCTTGAACTAAACGAGCAGGGTCAATTTTTATGGGTGGAAGAGCTCCTACCTGAGCTTTGCTATCTTGAAATGTTTTCTGAATTTATAATGAATAAAAGATTTGATTTTACTTTCAAAAAAACTGCAAACAGGGTTCATGTTGCAGAACTTTACCTTGAAGCCATTAACATCATTGAGGATAATATTTCTCAGCATGTTTTTTTAAATCAGATAAAGCAAGTAGCTTAAAATGAACCTCTCAATGAGCGGTGCTTCCATGTGTATAGTTTTAAGCTAGGATGCTCCTAGGCAGTTGAGATGTCGAAATCAGGCTACATTAGAATTAATTAAATTCCTGTTGTAAGCGCTTTGGACAGTTCCTAATGAGAAGCTACTGTCCTTTGTGTCAATAATTCAAAATTTTAATAAAAGCCTACATGGCATAACAAAGTTAATATCACTATGGAAAACAAGCAATCACTCTTCAGAGCAGAAGCAATACAGAACCGCCTTAATAGAAGCTTAGGATCTACCCGTATTAATGTTCCTTTAAATTATAAAATAGTAACCCTTATTTGTATTCTTTTGGTGATAATAATTTTGTTATTTTTAGTATTTGCAGAATTTTCTGAAAACATTGTGGTTAAAGGCTATCTGGACTCGGACAAGGGAATTATTACTATCCATTCTGATCATGCAGGAACCATTTTAAAATCAAATCTAGAAGAAGGTCAACAAGTTAATAAAGGTGACGTTTTATTTATCATCAGTAATGAAGAACATGAACAAATCATGAAACTTGTAGGAAACCTCAAAGAGAGAATAAAAAATTTAAAGCAAGAATATCATCTGAAACAAGATCATTATCAATCCCTGATGAAATTATATAATAAACAATACGTATCCGCTTCTGCCCTTAAAACAGTAGAAGCTCAGTTACTGGAAATAAACAATCAGATCAAATCATTGGATCTTGAGGTAATGAAATATAAACACAGTTTAAATCAAATCATTAAATCACCGGTGAAGGGCAACATCACCAATATTTTATATACCTTAAATCAAACTGTGAACCAATTCAAGCCGCTGTTACATATCATTCCATATGATTCAAAATTAATTGCAAGGCTGGATGTACCTGTATATGAAATTGGTTTTTTAAAAAATGGAAAGATGGTCTCCATTCATTATGATGCCTACCCTGCACAACGTTTTGGGGTTCATAAAGCCTCAATAAAAGAAATTAATTTAACTGTATTGACTGATAGTAAAGAAGATAAGCCCATAAACCTGGGGCAACCTTATTATAAGGTTAAAGCTGAATTAGAAAGATCATACATCAATGTTTATGGTAAAAAAGCAGCTTTGAATTACGGCATGACTTTTAAGGGGGTGATACAGGGTGAGAATAAAAAAATTTGGCAATGGATCATTGATCCCATCTATAGCTATTATGGAGATATTTTTTAATGCATGAAACCACCCTAAACGGGAACAATATTAAAAAGAAAAAGAAAAAATTGCCCATAATAAAACAAGCACAATTGTCGGAATGTGGTCATGCATGTATTGCCATGGTGAGCACCTACCATGGGCATACCATTGATTTACCAAGTCTACGCGTATTAGAAGAGCCCTCCATGAATGGCGCAACCTTTTTAGATTTGATACATCTTTTAGAACGTTTGAAGCTCAATGTTCGCGCCTTGCGTGTGGATATTTCAGATCTTTATAAGATCAGCTGCCCTGTTATAATGCATTGGAATATGAATCACTTTGTTGTGCTTAGATCAATGCATTCTCGCTATGCAATCATTCACGACCCCGCACTTGGTAAAAGAAAAATCTCTTTGCAGGAACTATCCAGCGCTTTTACCGGTATGATCTTGGAGGTTGAGACAGCACCTGATTTCAAAGCCCTTGCCTCATGTCAAGGCTTGAATATTTTTGAACTATTTAAAGGCATACAAGGATTAAAAAAAAGTCTTTCAATTCTATTGATTTTGTCTCTCACAATTGAGGTTTTTGTATTAATAAATCCCATATTTCTACAATATATCACCGATCATGTTGTGGGAAATAGTGGCATAAACAATGTATATACCATTGCCGCCGCCTTTATCATTATAACTTTATGTCATACTACAACAGAATTTATGAGAAGCCATTTCCTTGTGTATTTAACAAATTATCTCTCTGAATATTTCTCTTCAGGGGTAATGAGCCATCTTCTAAAACTTCCTTTTGAATATTTTGAAAAAAGACATAAAGGAGATATTTTATCTAGATTTTATGCTATCAATGAAATTCAAAGTAAAATGACCACAGATTCACTGAATGCAATTTTAGATGGATTTGTAATAGTACTGGCTTTAGTAATCATGACTTTTTTCAGTTTTCAACTCACCTGTTTGGTGGTTGTTGCCTTGACTGCCTACTTGCTTTTGAGGATCTCATCTTACAAACATTTAAAAAATCAAAGTGAAATTTCAATTACAGAACAAGCTAATGTAAATTCAAAATTTTTAGAAATCATTCAAAGTATGATGCCTATTAAGCTGTATTCAAAAGAAGCAACAATGTACCGGGAATGGAAGAATTTTTTCATAAGGGGTATGAATGCAAACATCAAAATAGCTAGGTTAAGTATTTTATATAACACTGCCAATCAATTTTTATTCAATATAGAGCATATTCTGGTAATTACGCTTGGCGCATTTTTGGTTATAAAAAATCAATATTCAATAGGCATGTTGATAGCGTTTTTATCTTATAGGCTTACACTTGTGACAAAATGCACCTCTTTTATCCAGAAAGTTTTTGAATACAAATTGGTATCTATACAATTAGACAGAGTTGCGGATATTTTACTACACCCTGTAGAAGAAGAGACACAAACTCCCATTGTTAAGTCACAGATGGAAGGAGATGTTAAACTTCAACACCTAACATACAAATATCCTGGATCCCATCAATTTGTTTTAAATGACCTTAATGTTCATATAAAAAAAGCAGAGAAGGTAGTTATCACTGGACCTTCAGGTATAGGAAAATCCACTTTATTGAAAATCATGCTTGGTTTAATATCACCAACAGCTGGGACTATTTTGATTGATAATCTGCCCTTAGATTTACTAGGTTTAAAAAAATACAGAAGCATTTGTGCAAGTGTGATGCAAGATGACAGTCTAATAAGCGGGTCTATCCTTGATAACATAACTTTTTTGGATAATATCAGAGACCTTGACAAAGTGTACGAGGTAGCAACCATAGCGCAAATACACACTGATATTTTAAACATGACCATGGGTTACGAAACACGCATAGGAGATATGGGTAGCTCCTTATCAGGTGGTCAAAAACAACGCGTGTTACTTGCAAGAGCGCTATATAAAAATCCAAAAATATTGTTTTTAGATGAAGCAACCAGTCATCTGGATGTTAAAACAGAAATGGAAATCAATAAATCACTCAAAGAGTTAAACATTACACAAATAATAATCGCTCATAGAGAGGAAACGATTAAAATGGCTGATAGGATTATTGAATTGAGCAACAAGCTTGACGGAAGCCAACATACAAAGGATAGTTTTTGATCCATCCATTATATTACTCTATGTGTTAACTGGGGTCATCGGCAAAGTTCCAACCTAAATAGCCAATCACTGCCTTTAATCAGGGCTTAATTCACTAATAGGTTAATTAGTCGCTGTCGCGAAATTAAATCATGCAGCTTTCTTCTGATTTGGCGGTTTTTGGCATTTGATAAATTGCCTCATGTTGAATGCAAGTACTGCGGTGTATCCAGAACATTCAATTCCTTTGTCTGATTTCATACGGCTTCGTCCAAGCTGACCGCCTTGTTTAACATGTCCAATCAGGGGTTCAATACCTGATCGACGATTAACCAACTCTTCTTCCCGTTCTTTTGACATTGATTTAATAGGCGGTGTCTTAATGTTATTTGGTCGCTGTAGGCCAATTTCAGTTACGCCCTTGGCCTGCAAATATTTTTCATGGGCCTTGCTGTAATATCCTTTATCGGTTGCTACAGAATTTATTTTTGCATTATCGAAGAGTACTTGGTGACACTTGATCACTTCTGGCAATGATGTTTTATCAGTCATATGAACAGACGTTGACTTGGTAACAAACAAAAAATTCCCATCAATACGCCCGAGCTGAACACACCGACCAAACTGGTATTTTTTCCCAAGCTTTCCTTTTGTAAAACAGGCAACTTCTTTTAAAAGAAATGAAAGTGCCTTTGCCGGGGCTACCATTCCTTCCATTAAGAAATAGCTAACGTCTTCGATATACTGCTCTGCCAGTGTATTGATTTGTTCAATTGTACGTTTAATGCCCCATGAGGCTGTAGCTATGAAATCAGAACTTAAATGTCTGCAACGGTTAATCACAGCACTTGTTTCCTCAACAACGACGTTTAATAACGCAGTCATTTTATTATTTTTCACCTCTTTTGTGGAATTCTTAGGCAAGAAGAAATAATCCCTTGATGCCGAGCTTATTCTTTTCATGTCTACCATAAGTGGCTTATTGAGGCAGCCTTTCAGTGTATCATTCAAATAATGAGCTACCTTGTTTGACATACCCCCCAGCTTTTTTAATAAACAACTATCCGCTGGATAGTGCATATTGGCCTCTTGCACGGTGGAATCAATATCAATGTTACTGGGATTGGCAAAACCAAGCACTACCGCTTGTTTCGCCATCAGATTTGCCAAAGATTTTTGAGTCTCCTCGCTTAAGCGAGAACGAAATTCTTCGATTTTTGTATGATCAGGTGCGTGCCAATTTTCAACTATGTCTATACCACAAAAGAGCTGATAGGCTGCATTATCTTTTATATCGTATTCAATTTGTCGGTCTGTTTTGTTAAACAGCTGTTGTAGCAAATAGACTCCCAGGTGGGTGCGAACCTTTAGTTTTCGACCTAGCCACCAACAGCCTTTTTTGGTTTTTTTAAGATCAGGGAGAATCGTGTCAACCAGTGTTTGCCAAGGCAACGATTGTGATAAACGAATAAGTGGATGCTTTTTAGTAACATCAATCAATACCGTTCCCGCTTGTACTTTACAACCCACTCCTGATTGACAGATACTCATTATCTAACCTTTACATACGTCCATTATAAAAAACACAATCAAATACGCCGAGTGTTATCGCTCAATTTGCTCCATGATATTCTTTAAAGCAAAGTTTTCGCCAACCACTTTGGTTGCCTTCTTAAAAATAGAAAACACATGGTCTTCCATATTGTTAACAGGATTATTTGCAACGATTAGTTTTGTTAGCTCAATAGCTATCATCATTTGATTGTTACTGGCTTCAAGCATACCGCTCATTACTCCGACCATAGTTTCCTGATCATAGGAGTCATCATATGACATATCACTAAAATTAAAAACATCGGGTAGTTCATCCTGTTTTTTTATCGAATTTTTCTTGGCCATAGGGTTCTCCCAAATCATCTGTATTTAAAAATGGCAACATTAATCATTTTTCTCAGCGGAATCAAGGGCTTTGAAAAAATATGAGTGATGCGGAATGGTATTGGATAATATGAGGACA
>JACCWN010000040.1 GCA_013697625.1 Legionella sp. | reverse complement strand
TATAATATCGCAAAAACTAGTTCAAAAAAAGCGTTATCTCATAAAAAATATTGTGAATTGACTAAGTTTCGATAAGTAATTGGCTTGAAATTAATAGTGCCTATTTTTGGATGCGGAATTTAGGATGATAGGACTTGTAACTATCTCAGGGGAGCGGTAGGTTTTGTGATCATAAAAGCAAAGTGACATTTGGTTATCATTTAAACATTCATACAGTTCCTCACAAAACCAGCTCTTATGTCTGAACTCAAAAGTATACAAATGATTTTTTGGCAACAATGCTATAAATTTTTTAAAAATGGGCATTTCGATTTTCCACGAGGGCGGAAACTGGAATAAAATGGGGCCCAGTTTCTCCTGGAAATGGCTAAAAGCGTCCATTAATCTTTTTATACTGTCATGACTGTCATGTAATTTCTGATAATGCGTAATATAACGATTCGCTTTACAAGAGAAGATAAAATCGGAAGGGGTGATTGATAGCCAATTTTTTACATTCTTTTCTTTAGGCGTTTGATAAAAACTGTTATTGAGCTCAACACTGTCTAACATTGTTGCATAATAGGGCAGAACCAGATTTGAGTTGATTTTTTCTGGATAAAAATTCCCTAACCACCCAGGGTAACTCCAACCAGAGGTTCCTATATAAAAAGGCTTTTTTATCATGCTTATATCCAAATATAAAAAGGTATAAAGTCAAAGGACTACCCTATCACAGTGACTTCTGCACCACGTCGCAGCCGTAACCGAGGTTGTCTGTGAAGTGGCAGGAATAGGAACACCACTGCTATATGTAAATACTAAAGAATCGGGACATTTTCGTCGTCATAGTTGTATAACAGCGAGGATCTCCGAGTATAGCAACATGCTTCGTCATACTCCCGGAGAATCCCTCGCTGTTGCTCTGATGACATAAGTTAATAAGGCGCAGCTCGGGATGACGGCATGATCTGCGCAAGAATAGGTCCAATGCCGCAATAATAATTTCCTAAAGTTATATTTTATTAAGGTCTATACTATTAAAAATAGAATCCAAATGTAAAAAATACAATTCAGCTAAGGATTATTCAAATGAAAATACTCAACCTAGCTGTTCTTAGAGGTCCCAATTACTGGTCCCAAACGAATAAAAAGCTGATTGTATTAAAATTAGATATAGCCGATTTTGAAAGTACAGTGAATACAAAGAGTTTACCTAGACTTTTGAAAAAAACTTTACCCAGTTTGTATGTTCATAATTATGCATGGTTAGAAGAAAACAATTTCTTTAAGTTGGAAAAAGGAACCTGCTTAAGCACTACCATTGCGCATGTGGCCATGGAATTGCAGTATTTAGCGGGAATGGAAAGTACTTTTCAAAAAGTTGTCCCTTTGCGCGAAAAAGGGCAGTATCATATTGTTTTTTCTTTTGAAACTGAAAAAGCTGGAATTTTTGCTGCAAAAGCCGCTGTAAAAATCATCACTTCTTTGTCACAGGGTCTCAATTACTTGACCTTACTTGCTGATATCAAGTCGCTTATCCAACTCTATCATGATGAAAAATTAGGGCCAAGTACCAGTGCGATTACACAAGAAGCTCAAAAAAGAGGTATACCCTGGCGGGTGTTAGAGGATCAACCATTTGTATCCTTAGGCTATGGAAAAAATCATAAAAAACTTTGGATGACTGTATTACCTTCCACATCTTCAATTGGTGTTGAGACGGTTGCTGATAAAGATTTAACTAAAAGACTTTTAACATCTCATCTCATCCCCACACCCCAAGGATGTTTAGTATCTTCTCAGGATGAGTTTGAAAAGATGTTACCTTTGATGGATTATCCATTAGCTATCAAACCTTCTGATGGTAATCATGGCAACGGGGTTACCTGTAACATTAAAACCTATGAGGAAGCATTGGCAAGCTTTCATTTGGCTAAAAATTTCTCAAAAAAAGTCATCATTGAAACATTTGTTGAAGGACAAGATTATAGGTTTCTAGTAATAAATTTTAAATTAGTCGCAGTAGCGCAAAGGCGTGCTGCGCAAATTATAGGGTCGGGTGATAAAACCATTGAAGAACTTATAAATGAAATAAATCAAGATCCTAAAAGAGGACCTGGACATGAAAATTTTTTAACAATGATAAAAGTTGATGAAATAACAAAATCAATATTAAAAAATAAACAATTAACCTTAAAATCAATTTTAGATAAAAATGAAATTTTAATCTTAAAGTATTCAGCAAATATCAGTGCGGGAGGCACCGCAATTGATGTCACAGACGAAGTCCATCCTTTTAATCGTAATCTTGCAGAAAGAATTGCAAAAATTACAAATTTGGATATTTGCGGCATTGATGCAATTATAAAAAATATCCACCTACCTATGGATGAAAGCAACAGCGCAATCCTAGAAGTAAATGCAGCCCCCGGACTCAGAATGCATTTGTTACCCAGTGAAGGTAAGCCAAGACAGGTTGCCAAACCCATTCTTGATTTGCTGTATCCGCCGGGAAAAAACTCCAAAATACCAATCATTGCCGTTACTGGAACCAACGGAAAAACAACCGTTGTAAGATTAATAGCCCATCTAGGGAAAACTGCAAAGCATCATGTTGGATTTACCACCACGGAAGGTATTTATATCAATGATGAAATTGTATACAAAGGAGACTGTAGTGGGCCGCTCAGCGCCAACGTCATTCTATATGATCCAGATGTTGATTTTGCAGTCTTAGAATGTGCTCGTGGGGGGATCATTCGTTCAGGTTTAGGTTTTGACCATTGCGATGTCAGTATCATCACAAATATTACCGAAGACCACATTGGATTAAAAGACATACATTCTTTAGACGATCTGACCAAGGTCAAGGCTGTGGTTGCTTATAGTACTCATAAAGATGGGGTTGCTATACTCAATGCCGACGATGACAGAGTGTATGCTCTTAAAGACAACCTTGAATGCCAAATAGCCTTGTTTGCGCTTACCATGCAAGAAAGAATATCCCTTCATTGTAAAAAAGGAGGCATTGCAGCTTTTGTCGAAGACGACTGGGTAGTCATAAGGCAACAAGACAAAAATCAAAGGATTGCAAAATTAAAGGATATACCACTTTCTTTTAATGGTAAGGCGGAGTGTATGGTTAAAAACATTTTACCTGCAGTAATAGCAGGGGTTGTCAGTGGATTTTCACTTGCAGGTATCATAAAGGGGTTAAAAGAGTTTCTCCCATCTGAACAAAATACACCCGGGAGAATGAATCTTTATGAATTTGAAAATTTCAAAATCATGCTAGATTATGCCCATAATGAAGCTGGTTATATAGAAATAAAGAAATACTTAGACTCATTACATTGTGCAAAAAAAATCGGGATAATCAGTGCTACAGGCGATCGCAGGGCGCAGGATATTCAAAAATTAGGAACTTTATCTGCTCAAATGTTTGATGAAATCATTATAAAACATAGCAAAGATGGACGAGGGAGCAGCAATGATCATTTGAGTCGTTTGTTGATTGAGGGTGTACACGCCTTTACTTCAGAGGCAAAAGTTAAAGTAATTTCAGATGAGTATGAGGCTTTGAATTACGCCCTTGACAATGTAATTCCAAATACCTTTATTTTTTATGCCATAGACGATGTATTTGATTCTTTAAAACACATGAAAAATGAAATATTGAAACGGGGGTTAGACAGTTAATTTGCATTTAATAGCCGGGGATGTGATGTGTTTTAAACCTGTGATTTTAGTGTAACTCCAGCCCTTCACTTATGGGTGAAACAATCAACTAGGTCGCCATCCTAAAATTTACTCGCCCTGAGAATTGATTTTTTGAAGTACATTTCGGTTTTGTAATCCTATCTTGGTAACATACCTATTGATGAGAGCATGTTTGAAATTTCATTGCCATTTGGACTCAAATCAATTACTGAAATATACCCATCCGGACGAATCAAATAAGCAGCATGTTTAATCAACCCTTTATCTTGAGCTTGTTTAGACCATACAAATTCAAACAAAGGCATGTTGAGGTTTTCTAAGAAAGAAGCCAAGTGGTTTGAAGCCTTGCCATAAACATGCACTTGCCATGCTAAATGAGTCAAAGAGTCGAAATTATCTTGAACCCAAGGTAAACGGTCCCCACCTTGAAGTTTGCCCCTACTCTTACCACTAATCCAACTTTTGCGATAATTAATCTTAAGCTGGGACACAAAACGAAAAAAATATTCTTTTGAACTTTGATATCTAAAAATAAAGGGAAAAACATGTGGGAAAATAAATGAACGCCAAGCAAATCCAAGTAAGGAATTGGAAGTTATGAGTTGGAACAATTTGTCTGTGGTATTTACTAATTTTTTAGCAAAGGGTAACCGCTCCAAATTATAGGTTTCTAATATGTTTTCAAAATACTTGCCTTGCAGCACCCCAGCTAATTTCCATGATAAATTGATTGCATCGCCAATTCCAGTATTCATGCCTTGGCCACCAACAGGACTATGAATATGGGCGGCATCGCCTACTAAAAAAACATGTCCCTTACTCAATTCTGGGACCAGACGATGGTGTACGTGATAGGTAGAAAACCAATTTACGCCTTGAATACGGATATGCATATTGCGGTTAACCGATGCTTTAACATTTGCAAATGCAATGTCTTTTTTGTTCTCGTATTCAGTAGGTACAATGCCAATAAGACGGACTGTTTTTGAACTACGTATAGGAAAAGCCAGACAAAACTCGGTGTCCGTGATACCAATTTGTAAACCCTTCATCACTTCCTCAGAGGATTCTACGTCGGCAACGAAAAACCTATGTTGATAGGTGCTTCCAGAAAATGTAAAACCTAATTGTTCGCGCACCACACTGCGCGCTCCATCACAGCCGCAAAGGTAGGCAAACTCAGTCGTTTCTTGCCTACCTTGACTAACAATCAGGGCTTTCACTGTTTTATCATTTTGAGTAATGGATATGAGCTCGGTATTTCTTTCAACAGAAACGCCCATTTTTTTTAGGTTATCTTCCAATAAACGTTCATGTTCATCTTGCGGAAAGGAGAGGATAAATGAGTAAGGCGTCATTCCAAATCCAATTTTTGCAAGGTTTATGGTTTCTATGTGTTTTGCGTTTTTGCGCAGTTCAAAATAGTCTAAGGGTATACCCTGGGCAATCACTTCATCGGCAATGCCAATTTGATGATACAATTCCAAAGTACGACTCTGAACAATCAATGCACGAGAAGAAAAACCTGCATGCTCATTTTTATCAATGATACGAACGCAGACACCTAATTTTGTAAGCCAAAGTGCTAAGATCAATCCAGTTGGGCCTGCGCCAACAATGAGCACATCAGCTGCTTGATTGTTTATATCCACTTAAGGCCATTTTATATTGGATGAATATTGTTAATAATAGACTATATTTTTATTTCAGATACCTAAGGCAAGCGAAACTTTGATTCAGGGAGTTTAGGAAAGTGGGCATACATACTTAATACAAAACCATTAGCTGGGAACTGTTAAATTCTCTGCTTATTGCCAAAAAGGGCATCCTAAGCAGAGCGAGAGATCTATGATTTAGTACCCAGCGGGTTAACTGTTTAAGCAGGATTTTACACACAAAAGAGATTTTCCCATTTCTTTCCATGATGATTTTATCTACTTTTTTAATGTCATCTATGCCTAAGTTGTATCTTAATTCCTGATACACATCGTCTCTTTGTAAGGAGCAGGCTTTTAAATTTTTCTCCAACCAAGTCTGATTTTTATATAAAATAATTTTTTTACCTTTTAGGTACCTAATTGAAAGCAAGTTCAATGAAGACAGTGATCCTAGAAACCGATGTAACAAGGTAATTATCAAACAACAGATCAAGGAGGGTAAAAACAGTTTCTCATCGATGATGGCTTCACCTAAAAGTGCACCTAAAATAATAAAAATAAGCAAATCATAAGCGGCAATTTGGCTAAATAAGCGGCTATCACCAATTCTAAATAAGAAAATAGAATAAAAAGTCACGGTAATAGCACGGGCATAATAATCTAAATGGTACACCGAAGATAAGTAGTCATAATCAAGCATAGCAATCCTTAAGTCATTGGTTTCAAACCAAAAAAGAAATTTAAAGGGCATAATAAGATTAATTATACCATTTTTTATACTCTATAAACCCTGTTATGGCTAAAGTATATCCTCCAGGTTGATTAATAAAGAAACATGTGCGCAATTGATGGGTGGTATAAGGTATGCACGATTAAAGGCCGAGAAAATATAAACGGAAGTTATTTTCACAAGATACCGCGATTTATTTGGTGTTCAGTGACAATTAAAGATAGCCTGAGGCAGTGTGAGCCGCAGACTACCCTCAATGCAAATTATATACGTTCTTCTTTCCACCAAGAAGTGTTCGTAGATGCTACCCAGTCAGCTTTTCTTAAATTTTTAACAAATGTTTCTGTTTCTTCAGGCGTGGAATGAGATTGATCCAATTTGACACACCAATCCCAATCACCTGAAGTAGACCAAAGGCTTTGTACTCCGTCCATCTTTGCGAAAGAAGCGGGGTCAGACCAACTATTTTTGGTTTTGATAAAAACAACACTGTTCCAAGATTTCATGGTTTATTCCTTTTAAAGTTTTAGAGCGAATACTTTTAGTAAACGCATTCTATAAACCTAGTATAGGAAAGTAATAATTACAAATGATCATAAGGGGGCCAAGGCATCAGCACTACAAAGTCTGTGTTGGAGACTGGGTTTACGTATGAACAAAATACAACAAGATAACAATGCTGATACAATTTTATTCGCGAAAATTTTCAAATTGCAAAGGCAATTCTATGTCTGATTTTTTTAATAAAGCAATGGCCTCTTGCAAATCATCACGCTTTTTCCCAGTGACACGAATTTTATCTCCTTGAATAGAAGCTTGAACCTTCATTTTAGCTTCTTTAATATATTTAACTATTTCTTTAGCCGCAGCCTGATCAATACCTTGTTTGAAAATCATAGTTAAGGAATAAAATTTGCCACTGTGTACTGGTTCATCTTCTATGTCGACGCCGGAGGTGTTTAAATTGCGTTTAGTACAATGGTTACGAAATAAATCCTCTAATTGTCTGACTTGGAAATCTGACTCTGAACGTAGAGTAACGCTTAGATCGCTAAGCTCTATTGAGGCTTCCGTGCCGCGAAAATCAAATCTTGTGGTAACTTCACGAACTGCATTTTCAACAGCATTACGCAATTCTACAACATTGGTTTCAGATACGATATCAAAGGATGGCATGATAGATCCATTTAATTTAAAGAGTGTAATGTAACAAAAAAGAGACCTTTACGGAAGATGTGGGTGTTTGTTAAAAAGGGCTGTGAACCAATGAGAAATGATAATTTTTATACCTGACAGCCTATATTCAGTGGGATTCCATACTGACTTAACTCATAAATTTCTTGTCTCAATTCCCTGACTCTTTTATTCGCATTAGAACAAAAGAAGGTATACCCTTTTTCTTTTATTTTAGACAACCTGTTATCAATTTGCACCTGTACAGCACTGGGATCGGTCAAGATATTTGAAAGACGGTAGGGTTTGGTTAGACCTTCTGCCAATTGTTTGGTTACCAATACAGCCAAGGCTGCTATTATTGAAACTGCCGCAAAAATAACCAAACTCAAGCCTAAAGGAGATAAAATTACCCCAGCTAGTAATGAGATATAAGCAAAGGTACCAAAAGCTGCTGCTACTGTAGCAATGAGGGTAGAGGGTAAGACGAATGCTCGTCGACTCTTGGCATGAAAATCCTTATCTTTTTGGTAAGCTTTACATAATTCATTGAAAGTAAATATCAATAATCCAAAGGATAGCCCCACTGCTAGGGCAAGGGGTATTATAAAAAAGGGGGATATCAATTTTATGACATTATTGCAATGGTATATGAATGAGCTTCTAAAACTTTTATTAGTCTTTATAAGTGGATATGTTTTATGTGGGATGTTTTTTTTATCATCCCAGTAGGATTCATTTAAAAAAATGACTTGAGGTTCTTGTAAATCAATGTCTTTTGGAGAGACACTATCGATTACCTCATCTGAGAACTCTTCTTCACTTTCATATATATACGGATCCCTACAAAATATAAAGGGTTCAATTGGAGGATAAATGATCTGAGGCATAGTCTACTTCTATAAAGGCTTTCTGGTTAAATAATAACACATTCAGGTTAATATTAGCAATGTATGAATAAACTAAGAATGATCAAATAAAGTCCTGAAAGTATTAAACAAAAAAAACTTGCATAAGAAAACTTTTTAAATGGATAATTGCCCTCACAGACCAAAGGGGTTACATAATGAAGCCACTTACTGCAAATCAACTGACTTTGTTGCAACTATTGGGTGACGGACTTTGCCACAGTGGTATAGAATTAGGAGGAATTTTAGGTATCACACGAGCTGCAATTTGGAAACAAATCAATCAATCAATTGATTGATTGATTGAAGCTGGTATTCCAATTATCCGTAAAGCACAACAAGGGTACCAATTGAAAGATGAACTTATATTACTGCATAGAGAACAAAGCAGTCAGGGTTATCCAAGGAGTCAACAAACTTACTGGTGTTGCCGCGGGTGTTAACGAGTTAGGTCAACTAATTTTGAATGATAGTTTAGGCGTCAAACACATTTTATCTTCCGGCGACACCTCTTTGCATACAGATTCTTAAGAAATATAAATATTCCAGCTAATACATGAATTAAAGTTATACTGTACCACTCAACTAACTAGTATGCAGTATAGGCCAAGCTACCCACAGGGCAAAATTATAATTTGATTAAATAAAAACTAACTGTCGTCATTGCGAAGGCAGTGAGCAACCCAGATTTGATGGCTTGTTATAATTCAGTTCTGGGTTGATTCACTGCCTTCGCAATGACGAAAAATTGTGTTGAAATTACTAGTATAGGTTCCAAAAAGCTACCCTGACTAAACCTAGGGTAGGCAAGGTGAAATCAAAGACCAACTGGTCATTAGTCAATATAAGACTTTAGTTCTGGCAAATATCTTTCATGAGCTTGCATACATTTTTTAATGGTTGCCATGTTTTCTTTAGTCCAAACAACTGTTTTTTCTATGCCTTCATATAGTTTGACCTTAGCTTTAAAATTTAACTCATTTTCAGATTTGGATGTATCCCCATGGCGTTTGCCAGATCTGTCCCAACTCCTAGCTGGAGTATCTTCAATTTTGGCAGTATTACCTGACATTTCATTAATCATCACAGCTAAGTCACGAATTGTGGTTTCAACACCTGACGCTATATTGTACACACCCCCCGCTTTGCCTTTTAATGCGCAGGCAATCAATCCGTCTACGATATCATCGACATAGATGAAATCTCTGGTTGCGATGCCATTATTTTCAAGCGGTAATCCCTGATTATGCAAGGCTTTGAAAACAAAGGTTGGAGTAACGTTTCGCCAAACTGTATTTGCATTGCCACGCCATGATCCTGCACCTAAAATTTCTCCAGGGCCATACACATTTTGAAAACGAGCCTTAACAAAAGGCATGTTATAACGCATGAAATAATAATTGCCATAAAACTCGCCGAATATTTTAGACATTTGATATGGGCTGTCTAAATATAAAGACACATCTTCTTGTTCAACAGTGGCCTCTGCATGATCAAAGGTTTTCTTAGCCACTGTACAACCAGCTGAGGAGTACACTACTTTTTTAAGGTTTTTGAATTTACTGATTCGGTCAAATAATTTAAGACTTGTTAAGGTATTATTTTCATGATCCTTTAAGGGATCTTCTATGGAACTTTGATTCCCATGATAGGTTGCTAAATGAAAAACATAATCAAGATCTTCTGGTAAATCATTTAAAATTTTATCTTCTGTAATGGAACCATGAATAAATTTCAATTTTTCATGTTGGGCAACACTGGAGATATCTGCAGAAAGTAAATTATCTACCACAATTAATTGTTCTACGTCCTCAGTTAAAAGCTTATTTGTTAAATTACTGCCAACAAAACCCGCTCCACCCACAATTAATATCTTACAACCAGAAAAATTTTCCATTTTTACCCCAGAATTAATAAATAACCCAATTACAAAACAATAAACTGACGCAAGAAATCACCCATGTACCTTTCTCCGCGGTCAAGCCGCGGGGGGAAGGAATGACAAGATTTGACTAATAATCGGTCTTTTACTGACTAACTTCATTTGAACTTAAGCCAGTTCAGTTTCTTCATTTTTAAGATGTGTATAGGTCTGCTCAATGCCATATTGTTGATAATAGCTGATTGCAGCTTTGACGCCTTCATTTAAAGATGTTTTCACATCCCAGTTGAAATCGGATTTTGTACGCGAGGGATCTAGCAAGATGGTGAAGGCATCATCCGGGTTACGGGGTCTGACTTCAACATCTTTATCCAATGTCATGTTTAAAGCAGTTAAGGTTGCATCAAATAATTCTTTGATGGAATAATCACTACCAGAAGAAATATGATAGTAACCCTGCCCTTTTCCATCAACTGCCCGCTCAACACAATCAATTAAATCATTGATGTAAACAAAGTCTCTTCTAGTGTCCATCACAAAGCAAGTTTTACCCGTTGTTAACCGTTGATAAAAAGTAGGTAAAGGACCGCTGATATTTCTTGGGCCATAGGCATTGGCTAACCTAAACGATACAAAATTCAGACCTGAAAGCTCTACATAATGCTCTGCAGCTGTCTTACTGATGGCATAGCTGCTTCCTCTAGAATCAAAATGATGTTCCAAGGTAACAGGCTGCTCTTTTGGATTTAATCCGTAACATAGGGCTGTTTGAAAGTAAACTATTCGATTACAGCCTGCTTTTTTAGAGGCAGAAACAACATTTACTGTACCTAACACATTGGTTTGGCAATCTTCAACCCAGTTGTCAGGATCTTTATATGATGCCGCAGCGTGAACAACAACATCTGGCTTAAACTGTGTAAATAATTTTTCCATCAATTGCGTATCTGCAATGGTAGCTTCAACAACTTGTAAATTTTGATGTGGCTTCAGGTTATCTTTTCTGCCTGTAGAAAAATTATCAATCACTAATACCTGATCGTTTCTAGCTAGTAATCTATCGGCAAGTTGAGATCCAACAAAACCTGATCCACCTGTAATTAATACTTTCATCTTTTTCCCCTTAAATTAATGCTGTCTCTCTGCTGGTTAACAATGATCGATAGGTCGATGCATTATCATGAAATACTTGTTGCCACATCTCATAACATAAATAGCCCCAAACTTTTCTATTGAATTGGCCGCTATTGTTCATATTTTTTATGAATGTATTATAATTGATATAATTATCCTTACGAGCCATTGCAGTGTGTAATATATCATAAACAAATTCTTTCAAGTCGCCCTGTAACCACTCATTTAAAGGCACTGGAAAACCCATTTTATCTTTACGATTTAGGATTTGTTGCGGTATCTGTTTGGCGAAGGTTGATTTTAACATATGTTTCATCTGTCCATCTGCAAATTTTATATTCGCCGGCACCGTAGCCATGAATTCGATCAATGGGTGATACAAAAAAGGAACGCGAGCTTCTAAGCCGTGTGCCATACTCACTCTGTCTTCAACATGCAATAACCCAGGCAACAGACACTTGAAATCGAAATGCGTCATGCTGTCCAGATAAGATTCAGCCTTTTCAAATTTTGCGCAATTATATACGTCTAAAAATTGAGAATACACCTGCTCTTTTTCTGCAATGCTCAAATACACTTCGCCCTCTAAGTCGCCACCTCTATCCACCAATGAAAAATAACGTTTTTCTAAAGAGTCAAATAAGCCATTACTCCAGAACTTTTTGAGCAAGGGCTTGTACGCTTTTAAAACTTCCAAATTAGGGATGATTGATTCTGCAGTAACAACAAAATTACCCTTTTTATATTTTCCTTCAATGGCAGCATTCATGCATTGTTCAAAATAAGCAATCAAATAGCGAGCATACCCACCAAAAATTTCATCGCCACCCTGACCACCCAATACAACTTTCACCTGTTTGGCAGCCATTTCTGAAACCATGTACTGAGGAAAAACGCCAGGACCTGCTACAGGAAAATCCAAATGGTACATTATTTTTTTAAAATTATCGACAAAATCTTGGGCAGTGATGTCCCGTACATGGAGTTGAGTGCCACATAGGGTGGCTGCATGATGGGCGTATTCACTTTCATCATACCCTTTATCTTCTAAGAATCTTCCGTGAAAAAAAGGCATAGCAGCATTTTTTTCTTTTGTGGCCAATATACCTACCAAACTTGAATCAATCCCCCCACTGACATATGCCCCGACTCTTACATCCGAGCGCAGATGCAAATGAATGGATTCATGCATTAAGGATTCTAATTTATTTGAGAAGTAAGCTGGGGTATGATCGTAATCAATATTAAAATGTACATCCCAATACCGCCAAACTTTTAATCCATTTTTTGAGACTATCATTGCATGGGCGGGTTCTAATTGGAAAACCTGAGAAAATAGAGTCTTGTTGCCCATGGGGTATTGAAATGTAATATATTCTGTAAATGCAGCTCTATCTGTTGTAATGGTCGGTAAAAAAGGTAAAAGGGCTTTACTTTCTGATGCAAAAATAAATTCATCAGCTTGCCTAGTATAATAAAATGGTTTAATGCCAAAATGATCGCGGGCACAAAATAACTGTTCACCATCCCATATGGCAAAAGCGAACATGCCTTTGAAATGCTTCACACAATCGACACCGTACACCTTGTATGCAGCCAGTATTACTTCGGTATCCGATTGTGTTTTGAAATTCCAATGCGCAGCCAATGTTTGTCGTAGTTCTTTATGATTATACACTTCGCCGTTGAAAACAATGACCTCACCACTAGGTGTTATCATGGGTTGATGAGCATGGTGAGATAAATCAACAATACTCAAGCGACGATGGGCTAAACCAACCATTTTGTCATGGGACTGCCAAATGCCGTCGTCATCTGGTCCTCTGTGAGCTATTAAGGTATTCATGACATCTAATTTATGAGCCAGATTACTAATTTTTTGACGATTTATATTGATTATGCCTGCTATGCCACACATAAAAAGAAATGTTCCTTATTTTTTGAGTTTTAACTCAGGACTCTTAGGTTGATTATTAATATCCTTATATCAGTAGGCATGATATCAATCCTAGAAACAAGGGTCAAATAATATAAAAAATAGAGATAGGGGCTGGTTTAAGCTTTATTATTCAATAAAAGAGACTTTATTTGTCTGATTCGCTTTAACTTACTTTTTAAAAAGAAACTCACAATATCTGGATTTACCATCAATTTAACTACTGATTTTAAGGTATCTGGTAATTTATAATAACAAATCAAAGTTAATGCATGCATTCTTTTATTAAAGGGTATACAACGAATAGCCATCGCGAATTGTTCCTTGGTGTAAGGGATTTTTGTTTTTTCTATAGTACGAGCTTTAAATTCTCTTGTTAAAATTTCATCTAAATAATTAATATACGTTTTATAGCTGTATGCTGGGTTCAGTGCAATTTCTTCATAGGCAGTGTTAGCCACTGTTTGCAAATGGTCAGGGTCTAACAATTTTGCAACCACTTCATTGATATTACTATAATCTTTTTTTAATACTATATAATGTCTTTCTGGAATTAGAATATTTGAATATTCACCCTCATATAAAATAAGCACCGTTTTTAAAGCAATGGCTTCAAAACAACGAGGAGAAATTTGGTTTAATTTATATTTACCTTCATACTCTTTTAAAAATAGAGTCTGCACTTTATGAAAATTATCTTGAGGATTGGTGAGTTGATGTAATTCTACTTTTTTTTCAAGCTCTCCTGTAAAATCAACCACCGAAGCACCACTTTCAACTCCCAAGGTTGCCTTACAAGACTTTATAAAATCTAACCAGCCATCACCATAGATCCTATCCCGCTCCTTGTAAGATAGATCAACTTCAATATCTTGTCTGTTAACAAGTGCCTTCCATTTTTCAACGATGTCCCATTTTTCAAAAGATAATTCGCCATACCAAAAAGGTAGCTTTCTCGCTCTATAGCCCACATGGATAGGTCTGTCTTTGGTTGAAGGTAATGGAATTCTTAATAAACGTTCAGGAATATACCCCGTTAAATTATTATATAAAGAAAGATTAGGTAAGGCAGAATTGGTATAAATTTTGCCCATTTCAGTTTCAGGGAAACAAGTCAGCAGCACATCTACTTTCAACTGTTGTAATACAGCAATGATTTTGTTGATTTGCCTATATTCATCTTGAAGCAGTACGACTTTTAAACCATTAAAGTCACTGATCTGTTTTTTTGCCTTATCAGAAATAAAATGCTTAAAAAAAATAGATAAGGAATAGTGAATGATGATGACATCAAATTTGTTTAAATCAAGTTTTTCAGAAAAATCACCAACATTGGAATACAACCAGATTGTATGATTAGAATAATGCTCTATTGACTCTATGTGATCCAAGATGGCATTGGCATTATTACCAGCTTTTGCTTTATTGCATAATAACAATACATTTAGATTCATGAAACCACCACTTTATTTTCAAACAGGGATATGTAGCGCCTTGCTAACACTTGATAATCAAAATGGTTGATTACAGCAGCTTTTCCTTTTGTGCCCATTTCATAAAGATCATTGGCTTGTAATAAACTCATACTTTCAATGGCATCTGCAATGGCTGTTGGGTTACCAGGGTCACATTGTAGGCCGCATTGGAACCTATCTACAAAGCTTGCACTTGCAATACAAGATTCTACTATAGGTTTGCCTGACATCATATAATAAAAAATTTTATTAGGACTGATACCATATTTATACAAATCAGTAGCATTCCATCCTATATAAAGAGCGTCCATTTTATTTTGAAAGCTTGGTATTTCACTTTCAGAAATGGGGGATATAAAACGTATATTACTCAAATCTGCTGCAACCTGCTGTAGCTCATCTTTTAAAGCACCTTTTCCCACAATAAAACAATAAACCAAAACATCCCTTGCCTTAAGAATCCGCATAGCCTCTATTAAATGGTTTAAAGCATTGGGTTTTCCTATGGCACCTGTATATGCAAGGATAAAATAACCTTTCTTTTTTAACAGCTTTATTTCAGATTCGAGTTCTGGTGCAAGTAAGGCCTTGACATTATGTGTTAAAAATTGGTGAACAGAAATACCGTTGGATATGACTTTGAACTTTGATTGTTCAAGTCCTTTTGATTCCATATAAGGCAATGCATTGTTAAGTAAAGAAACAACATAGTCAGAACGAGTATATGCGCGCTTCTCAATGGAACTTAAGGATAAAACCAAGGGATGCCATTTAGGAACATTTAATAGCTTAATCAATGAAAGCGGCCAGAGATCGCGTACTTCGAAGATCAACCGAGCACCCTGCTGCTTGGCAATACGTGCTAAAGGCAAATAATGGAAGGGATGGGCCGAAGAGACGATGATTACGTCGGGTTTGCCAGTATGCTTTATTATATGTTTGGAATTTACAAAAAATTTGAATGCATATTGAATCATATTTAAAATACGCAACAAGCCATTTTTTTTATAGGCAGTTGTTTTCAATGTGATGAAGTTTACGCCATCAATGGTTTGCTTTTCAATGGAGTGTTTTTGAGGGTCTTGGTTTTTTTTTAAATGGTGAAAACTTGCGGCTATCACATAGGCATTATGCCCAGCATTACAAAACTCTTTTACCATGTAATAAGGACGAAAGGACATACCTAAGGAAGGAGAACCTGCATAATGATGGCAATACCATATGGTTTTACTCATACTAACATTTCACATTCAGCCACAGTAAGGTCGTTAACTCTGTAAACCGTTGGGGGTTGCGCTCGAAGCACTCTAGCTTGTTATATAGGTTGAGGTCTAATTTCACAAGACCGCTTAATTTTTTTTGAATATCGGCCATGGGGCTAGATAATCTTGTCAACAGCTCTGTCATAATTTGCGTATTACAAGACACATCAAATCCTCTTTTATACCGAGCCTTGCGAATTTCTTCAGGAATACTTTTGGTATACGTATCTCTTAAAATCGCTTTACCATAACCGTTTTTAAGCAGGGTATTGATAGGTAATGCACAAGCAAGCTCTATAAGCCTATAGTCCATGAAAGGTAATCTTGATTCAATACCATGAGCCATAGAATTCCTATCTTCATAACGTAACAATGTTGGTAAGCTATTGGCTGTTATATCTGCAAGTTGTCTTGATCTAATGCCTTGAGCTATCTGTCCCTGTGACAAAGACAGTTCTGGATTCAGAGATAAGGAGGCACCAAATCCATCAGATTTGGTGTATTTGGCTCGCATTTGCCAAAATTTATTAACATTTGATCTTTCTGCCCAGGCCATTTTTGACAAGCCAAGCATGAAACTTAAAGCCATAGCATATTGATTTGTTTTGACCAGTTCTTTTAAATAAATGAGTTGAAATTTTCTATATCCTAGGAATGACTCATCCCCGCCCTGACCTCCTAGGACTACTTTAAACCCATGCGTTTTGATTTTTTTATATAATAAAAATTGAGCCACTACACTTAAACCACAAAAGGGCGCGTCTTGATATTTGATAGTCTCAAATAAGGCCTCCACCCAATCTTCAGACTTTGCATCCACAAAAACCAAATCAATCTGGTTTAAATCTGCAGTTTTTTGAGCAAGACTGGCTTCTGAGAACCTATCTTTGAGATCTCCAAAACAAAAACCTACCAAATCAGTATTCATTTGTTTAGCCAAACCTGCAATGATGGATGAATCCAAGCCACCACTCATGGAAACAGCCACGGGTACATCGGCCTTAAGTCTTAATGCAGTAGCGCTTGAAAGCATCTCATGAACCGATTGATTCATTTGTTTTGAATTCATGCCGATTATCAATGAATTTTGCTCTTGTACACGAGCATTCAAATTATAGTATTCGACTACTTTTTTATTACCAGAATCTGTCAAAGAAAAAGTCACATAATGTCCAGCAGGTACTGCGTTTAATTGCGTATAAGCGGTACTGGCTGTGTTATCTTGATATATCCCATATTGAATACCAAATTGAAGATAAGAATAATTAGGCTTTAAATCACAAGCTTGAGCTATCAATGCACTGGTTGAAGAAAATAGCAATTTATTATTTTCATAATAGTAATACAGTGGCTTCACACCAAATCTATCTCTTACCAAATATAATTGTTTTGAGTCAAAATAAGCAAAAGCAAACATTCCATTAAAGGTATTAACAACCTCTATCCCCCATGTCATTAAAGCCAATAATAAAACTTCTGTATCCGAGGTGGTTCTGGTTTGTATTCCTTGGGATGATAAGGCTTGTCTTATCTCAAGATAATTGTAAATTTCACCATTGAATACAAGATAATGTTGGTATTGTGGATCAATGAAAGGTTGATTTGCATCATCTGTTAAGCAAATGATTTTAAGCCGATTATGCCCAAGTATCAGTTTGCCTCCTTTTTTCAAGAGGATTTCACAAGCACCTTGACTGTCAGGACCTCTAAATTTTTGTTGTGCTAACAATTTTTCTATTGATAAATCAAGATTATAAAATCCTAGGATACCGCACATAACTTTTTTTACCCTAAAATATACGAGGTCATTTTCATATGGAATTACAAATCATAAGCAATTTGTCCATGTAAAGAATTAATGACATGAATTTAAATGACAGCTGCAGTTCATTTCATCTGAGAGCTGGTCCTTATCTGACCATTGGTTGATTAAAAGATCTAACCAACCTTAGCCAGTTAGGTCATTTTAACTGAATTTTAATCTTATTTTATGTAATAAGGGATTAAATACTTTTATTTTATGGACAACCAAAAACTTTAATTTACGGAACCTTTTATTGGTACACAAATATTCTATAGGATTTGCTAATGGATGAATCTCTAAGACTTCTTTTATTTCGTCTATTATTTCTCTTTTCTTCAAGATGTCCTGGTTTAGTAATTTCTGATATAAATTACGGTCTATTTCGCTAATAAAATTTTTATAAGTGTATTTGTTACTCATAACAATGTCTTGGTAGGCATTGTCTGTAAGCTCAGTCAGATAATCATCATCAGTAACTTTTGCTATAACCTCATCGATATTTGAAAAATCTTTTTTCAAGGGTATGTAGTGTTTATTAGCCTGTAAGATGTCAGAATAGGCCCCCTCAAATAAAATAAGCGCAGTATGTAAACTTATTGCTTCAAATATTTTGGGAGATATTTGATTCATTTTAACCAGGCCTTCATGGGAGGATAGAAACAAATCATATATTTCTGAATACGTGGCAGATGGCTTCTCTGCAAGATAGTCTTTTATATCCTTCGATACCTTGCCTTCAAAATCGATAACATTCGAACCACTTTCTGTCCCTAAAGTAGCTTTTGCAGAAGCTAAAAATTCAAACCAACCATCGCCATAAATACGTTTTGTATCATCCCACTCTATATTTTCTTTAATGCCTTTTTCAATACAAATTGCCTTCATCTTTTTACCAATGAATTCTTTTTCTTGTCCCAAATCACCATACCAAAAAGGCAAACTACGACCTCTGTAGGCTATCACTGTTTCTCTATCTTTTATTGGTTTTATTGGGTACTGTATCATGGAAGGTGTTATATAGCCGGTTAAGTTATTAACAAATTTAATAAAAGGCAAAGCCTCGGATGGATAAACGAATCTTACATATGCATCGGGGACACAGGTATATAAAAGCTGTACACCCAGCTCTTGTAACCAACGAATTGCTATGTTCGTGGTGTCATATTCATCCTGGATAAAAGCAATTTTTAACCCTAAAAAAGACTGTAATTGCTTTTTTGCATTGTCAGAAAGCGTCCAGTTACAATCATTCAATGATAATCTTAAGGAATAATGAATGATGACAGCATCGTAACTGGCTAAATCTTTAACCTCATCATTGTCGGGGGTAGCACTTGCATAGGAAATATTGTGGGAAGAAAATTGGCCAAAGCTTTCAAGGTGGTCTTTTATGGTAGTAATAAACAAGCTTTTACTTTCATATAACACCAGCACTTGCAATTTGGGCTGAATTTTATCGTTAGGCTGCCTTATATTACTATGAATGTGTTCGATGACTTCAGAGAACTTTTTATTATAAGAATTATTGGCAGCAGCTTCTCGTGCTCTATTAAGATAAAGGCTATCTTTTTTTAATTTTTCTGCTATCAGTAGTTGCGCTACAAACGCATCAACTCCTTGAGCAAATAAAAATATATCACCATATACTTCCAAAGAATCAATGGGTGTTGTAACTACTGGTAAACCACAGGCTATATATTCAAATGCTTTAAGGGGGAAGGAGCTTTTACTTAAGTAATCTAAATTTTTAAAAGGTATGATGCCTGCAGTTGCAGAATGTGCTGCTTCTCTTAAGCCCTCTGGTGTAAAAACTCCTAAATATAAAACATTTTTATTCTCTAGTAACCTTCGCCAAACAGATGCTTTCCATCCTGGACTATCATGGACAACTGGACCACAAAAGTGAAAAGACCAATCAGGCATTTTTTTCACAACAGCATCTAACAATTCAAAATCTAATTTTTCATAAATATTACCTTGATAGAAGGCAATTTTTTTTATAGGTACACTGTTAATATTATTTTTTGAATAAAATTCAAAATCACATCCATTGGAGACTAATTTACATTTTTTCTTCCATTTATAATTTTTACTTACTATGTTGGATAATATCCCTGGGGATACACATATCACTTGATCAACCATATCAATTGTTCGGTTTAAATCTATTAGATAGTCATTTGAAAGCTTACTGGGATAATCTTTGGAAAATAAATCTTCAGTAGCATGGTAAACCCTATAAGGTGCAAAAATATGACTAATGATACGTACCATGCGGGGATTATAAATCCACAGCAAAGGAGAAATTATCCCTTTTTGGTTTAGTGCTTGCGCAATTAATTGAGATTGTATTGGACTATCGTTCATAAAATAGACATGTAAAATTGTCACGTTTTCTAATTCAGTTTCTTCAAAGTAAAATGTTTCACTTTCTACAGAAGGCTGGACAAAAATTACAGGTAGTAATTTCGAAAAACGGGATGCATAATGATATCTATTACTACGTAATTCAGTTTTCCAATTAGACATGCTGAGCATAACAACAGCATCAATTTGTTCCTTAATCTCAGTAACTATGTTATTTTTTGCAAGCATTTAGTGACTCCAATTCCAATTATGTAAGTGTAAATCCACATTAACTATAAACTTCAACTTCCTTAATGGCATTCGTCTGCCTATTTTTCATCTCACACCAACGCTTATGTATGAATTCGCGCCATTGCAAACTGCCAGTTGAGGGCACGTCGATATCATAACATTCTTTCATCCACTGGACTTCCGGTGCAGGAAAACCTAATTTGTCTCTTCTTTTACGTACTGCATCTGGAATAATGCCTTTGAGAGCTTCTCTCAATACTGCTTTTGTATACCCATTTCTAATTCTATAGTTTGCGGGCAGAGATAAGACAAATTCTACTATTTCAGTATTTATAAATGGTACCCGGGATTCGATTGAAAAACGCATCGAATTTCTATCTTCGTAACGTAATAATTGCGGAATATTTGACTCACACAGTAAGCTTTCAAGATTGTCTTCAAATCCCTCGAAGCTCAAAGAAAGTTTATTCAAACGAAAGGAGAGTTCATCTTTATCGTGCAATACTTCATTGTTTTGGTGGACAATTTTTTTATTAGTTTTAATCATACTATTTTTAAGTGCTAGTTTTAATTTATCTTTGATATCAAATTGGATGTTCATATCTTTAAAAGCAAGATATTCTTTGATTAAAGTTAACATCTTACCTTTACGAGCTAAATCATAAAAGTAGATTGGAAGAAAACCAAGATAACCACCGAGCATTTCATCAGCGCCCTGCCCATCCAGTACAACTTTTATGTTTGTATCGCCAATTTTTTTAAATACACAATATTGAGCAAAAATACTCATACTACCAAAAGGTTCGTCTTGCGCCCAAATTAAATCATCTAAATTTTGTTTCAAAGACTCCTTGGTTGGCTCAATGAAATAAGCTGTTGCATTGGTATGATTTATGACAGCCTGTGCCCATTTTCTCTCATTGATCTCTTCAAATTGAGAGTAATATGAGGTAAAGGTTGTAAAGGGGTTACCTTTCAATAACTTAGTACCCATAGATACAATGCCCGAAGAATCTATACCACCACTTAAACAAGAACCTATGGGGACATCACTTCTCAGATGAAGCTCCATTGAATCAAATAATAACTCTCTTAATTTTTTTACAGCTTGACTGAATGTTATAGAATAGTTAATAACAGAACTTGGTTTCCAATATTTGATGAAATCCATTTGCGTTTTATTAACATCAAGATTGATCTTTGCATAAGTAGCGTGCGGAAATCTTTTAATATTTTTATAAAAAGTCCAATCTTCTCTATCTAAATACCCGTATTTTAGAAACAATTGTGTTGTGGTTAAATCCTCTTCCTTAAAATATTCAGATAATTGAGTCAAAGCTTTTGGTTCAGAAGCAAAATAAAAGTGACCTTTAAAAAAACCATAGTATAAGGGCTTGATAGCAAAGGGATCTCGAGAAACAATGACTTCATTTTTTTTGACATCGTATAAAATGATAGCCCACATCCCTCTAAACCTGTGAAAACAATCACTTCCCCAATGTCGATAACACTCAATTATAACCTCCGTGTCTGAATGGGAAATAAATTTGCTTCCTAAATGGATACAGTCTTCTCTTAGCTCTTTGTAATTATAAATTTCTCCATTAAATATAAGCGCATATTGTCTTTCCAAAGACACCATTGGCTGTAAAGCATCAGTACTTAAGTCTATGATTGATAATCGCTTATGACCAAAAGAAACTTTGTTACACTGAGAGCGCCAAGTGCCACTACCATCTGGTCCTCTATGGTTAAGAACATCATTCATTTGGTGAATTAATTTAAAGGGTACATCATGGGCATTGGTAGTATTTATTATCGCAACAATTCCGCACATGTTTATCTCTATTATTTACTGGTTTTATTGAATCGTATTCTAATGCAGAATTAGATAAGAAGCTAATTTTGAATTCGATCATCCATTACTGCTATGTTCTTAAATACATAGTAAATTGGGCTTAAAAAAAGATTAAGCCACACCTGTATTTAGAGCAAATAAGGTTAAAGCAAATTAAGGATTTCTGTGATAAGCATCATTTTCAATGTGCTTGCCAAAATGTATTGGGAATGGAGTTACATGTACAACTAAGCTCTTATCATTTCCCACCTACATATATATTTAGTCGCTGGCGCGAAACTCATTTTATCTCTTAGTTCGAAGTCCCACGGCTTGTCCGCAGGATCCAGAGATCCAATGCCAGAGCGAGATCCATGGATCCCGCGGACAAGCCGCGGGACGTCGGGACTGGTAAAATCAATTACGCGCCAGCGACTATTTAAAGGTCGATTTAGTATGGAACTCAAATTATATGAGTGACATGGTGCAACGAACACGCTCTTTCAAAACCATAAAAATGGGTTAATTTTTATGAATATAATAGCAGGCATCTATACCAGCAATACTATTATTATATATGGGACAGCCTTGTTCATTGAATTTAAGTGACAATAAAAAGTCTCTATGTTCTTTAGGCAGATTTATATTCATAAGTGCTTCAAAACGCTTAGGAAGAAGTGATAGTTCAAATAAGGAAATTGCAGACCCCAAATAATTGCAGGATAACCCTTCTTTATTACACAAATCTACGAATACTTCAGGTTTAAAAACATAAGAGGTGGGACAATTTGGTCCATCCGTTGTTTTGCTAAAAGCATACAGCAGGTCATGATTTTTATACAATTCCTCGACTATTTTTTTAATGTAAGCGACATAAAGATGCAACCAAATACTGTCATAATTGTAAATCATTATCTTCATTGTTCCATCAGGTTTCATTATTCTTTTGAATTCTTTTAAAACAACTTTATAATTTGGAATGTGGTGTAATACACCAGAACAGTGTATGTAATCTATAGAATTATCGTCAAAGGGTAATACGCTTTCCCCAGTATTAATTTGAATAAGTTCAGCATCAATCTCATGTAAATCTAATCGTATTTTTGCCTGATGAAGAGAAGTCTGCGATACATCAAGGCCATATAATTTTTTTGGTTTTGAATAATACCCTAGCCCTACTAGATCATGTCCTGGACCACAGCCATAGTCTAAAACTACTTTATCATCATACCCTTGCGTACTCATCAACTGATCATACCCTAGATATTGAGAATTTCTCCAATGCAGATAATTAAGGGAAGCTTGTACTTCTGAAAATTTAATATGATTAGTTACATTATGTTCGGTCCAATAATTGATATCTTCTCTAGTTGCAAGCATTATAACTCCTTTTAAGTGCAAACATTTAAGTACAAAACCATTCATTAATTAAAAAGAACTAAGGCTTGTATGACGGGGAATATCTAAGCCACCATTATTCTGAATTCTCTTGGGTTAAATATTTTAATTATACCAAACCTTTATGTTATTTTACATTTATCTTTAAAGCCAGATAAATCACTATTTTGAAAACCTCTAGGCGAAATCGATTGCTGTTGTCCCTTCAAATACTTCCATTACATCATCAAGCGCCCCAAACATCTTCACATGCCCATGCTCCAACCATAAAACTTTAGTACAAAATTGTTTGATAATTGCATTATCGTGTGAAGAGATAACCATGATATTTGATTGATTGATAAAGCTCAGCATTCGATTTTTTGCTTTTTGTATAAAACCGGCATCTCCAGTACCAATGACTTCATCAACAAGTAAAATATCTGGTATTATGGCTGTAGATAAACCAAATGCTAAACGAAGCGTCATACCACTTGAATAAGTTTTTACAGGCATAGATAAAAAATTTCCAAGCTCAGTAAATTCCTCTATATCTTTTATAATATATGCAATTTGCTCATTAGACAGCCCTAGAATTAAGCTTCTTAAGCGAATATTCTCATAGCCTGTAAGCGTGGGTTGCATTCCAACATTTACATTAATTAAAGAGGATATATTGCCTTTTACCAAAACCTGACCCTTAATAGGTTCATAAACACCTGAAAGAACACGCAATAAAGTGGACTTACCTGCGCCATTATGGCCTATTAAGCCTAGCCTATCGCCTTTTTTTAAATGAAAATTAATATCATGTAATGCATTAACTTGAATATTACCTCTAGCTTCTGTTGAAAATCTACCACCGGTTGCTATATTGACCAATCCTCTTTTTAAGGAACGTGCATCTACATCATAGATTGGATAAGCTAAGGAAACATTTTTACAAATAATATATGACATGGAATTCCTCAATCAAATCCAAAATGGAATGTTTCGTCTAAGTCGAGAAAAAAGAACAAATGCGCAACTAAAAACAAACACTGATATAATGATACTAATTTCCCAAGCCATCAAAGAGGATGTATGCCCAAGTAAGGGAGCTCGGACCAACTCGACGAAATAATTTAGAGGATTATATGTAATAATTATTGAATTATTTAATAGCGTTGGCGACCAAGAAATAGGCGTAACAAAAAATGCAACTTGAACAAAGCTTACAACTAACTGCGAAATGTCTCGATATTTAGTCCCTAAAATAGAAAGTATTAAGCCAATTGAAATTAGATTAAGAACTACAAGAAGTAGCCCTGGAAAAATTAAAAGTATATTCCATGTAATTGGAACTTTGAATAAAATAACTACCGCTGTATAAACTAAGGCATTATGAAAGAAAATTATAACATGTCGCCAGGCCATACGAAAAATATACATGGTGTAAGGTAATTTTATTTCTGTTATAAATGAGGCAGCCTCTACATACACATTACAACTTTCTATCAATACAGATGAAATCAATAACCAAACAAGATAGCCTGCTGTAAAGAAAGGCACATAGTCTGTAAGAGATTGATGGAACAGTCTACTGTATACAAGTGAAAACGCAAAAATAAAAATCGTCATACTTGCAGTTATCCAGAAAGGCCCTAAGATGGAGCCTCGATAACGCATCTTAATATCATTCCATCCCAAATAAGACCATAATTTCCATTTGGAGCAGGAATCTTTCAAATCCATCCAGGCTAAACTTAATTGCGTATCAGGCATCGTTTCTATAAACAAATCATTTGATACTAATTCTTTCATTGAAATACCTAAACTTCTAAATTATTTGGAGAACTATAACATAGTTGATTTATTAGACAACTCTTTAATAGCTGTCGAATATCTTTTATAGCCATGAGTACAAATTATTATCAACAAATAGACATACGAGAGCTTTAGAAAAAAAGAAATAAGGTTAGATCTACAAAACCTAGAGATCTTTGCAGCTATAACCTTACCCATAATATTGATTTTTATCATTAACTATATATAATTCTGCTAATTCAAGCCCGATTGAAACTATTGTTAAGGATAACAAGCAAATTGAAAACGCTCAATATGGGGCAATTGACGCACTTTACCCAGTGGGCTGCATTGAAAAAAAATGTTGAAACGCTTAATTATTTTCCAGGAAAAAAATCTCATAAACTGCAGGCACCTTATCTAACCTTAGATTATTCAAGCCAACGTATTAATCAAAATACCATTGATTTATTAATATCTTTAGCGAAATGTTTAAATATTAAACAAAAAATTCAAGATTTGATGAACGGTGAGTTTGTAAACAAAAGCGAAAATCGACCTGCACTTCATACTGCACTGAGAATTCAATCAAAGAGGCCCGTTTATGTTTCGGGTGCAGATATAGTCCCTGCCATATTAGCTGCGCGGGAAAAAATGAAAGTCATCTGTGATAAAATTCGAGCTAAAGAATGGCTTGGTTTTTCTAATAAACCCATCACAGATATAGTCAATATAGGCATTGGTGGATCTGATTTAGGTCCTAAATTTTGTGTAAATGCCCTTGCCAATTACATTGATGACTCCTTAGGATATCATTTTATCTCGGATGCGGAATCTGAATCTTTTTCAAGCGTTTGCTGTAAACTCAATCCAGAAACAACTATTTTTATTATAGCTTCTAAATCTTTTTCAACCAAAGAAACCTTATACAATACAAAAAAAGCAATGGACTGGTTTGCAGGACATAAAACAGACAACCATTTCATAGGAGTAACTGCCTATGAAGAAAAGGCCTTTCAATACGGAATCCGCCATGTTTTACCAATTTGGGATTGGGTAGGCGGCCGTTATTCCGTTTGCTCTGCAATCAATCTGATTACTGCAATTGCCATTGGGTATGAGACTTTTTGCCAGTTTCTGCTTGGCGCCCATGAGATGGATGCCCATTTTAGCACAGCACCTTTGGGTGAAAATTTTCCTGTTCTTCTTGCCTTGTTGGGTATATGGAATATCAATTTCTTAAATATTCACAACTTGCTAATCTTAACCTATTCCAAGCATCTACAGTATTTTGTGCCTTATATACAACAGCTGGATATGGAAAGTAATGGGAAATCTATAGATAATTTTGGACAAAAAGTAGATTATTCCACCGGCCCTATTGTATGGGGCGGATCTGGTAATCAAGCACAACATAGTTATTTTCAACTGTTATGCCAAGGTACACACAAAACGGCGGTAGATTTTATTACACTGAATAGTAATAAAAAAGAATTAATCCAAGCTTTACAAGCCAGCAAGAAAAAAGTGTTAACCTATGGCGTAAAAGATAAAACAAACTTACATGGTTTTATTGCGGGTAATATCCCTTCTAGCCAGATACAATTACCTCAATGCACTCCTGAGGCTCTAGGATCACTCATAAGTTCGTATGAGCATAAAATTTATATTCAAGGTGTTATATGGAATATCAATCCTTTTGATCAACCTGGTATAATGAGTGCAAAGCTCAAACACATGGAGTTGGTTTGAGCAATATAATGTCATAAAATTAAGCACGAGAAGCTACCATCGTCCCAACCATAATTAAACTCACTCCCAATATTTTCGCCAAGCTTATATGTTCATTAAAAATAAAACCACCAAGAAAAAGAATGAATACAAAATTCAAACTGGTAAGTGGATAAGCCAAGGTAAGATCAAATTTGGTCAATGCTAAAATCCAAGTTATGGATGCTAAAAAAGCCGCGGTTAATCCAGAGAGAATCCAAGGATCTAGTACCACCTTTGTCAAAAATTTTAACTTATCTACTATTTCAAGAGGTAAAGCACCATATAAGCTTACACGCCACTTTACAATGAGTTGCCCATATACCGTAAAAAAAACAGTGGCTAAAATATACAAATAATCCTTCATAAATCTCTCATTTATCAAGATAAAAAAACATTTACAGGCCCTCATAATGTCCTTAGTATACACTTTGATAGTATACACTTTGATTTTCCTCAAAACTACACAGGATTATTTAACTGGTGCAAGAATGTAATAACAATAATTGAAATTTAAAGTGCACTTTTTAGGAGACAATAGCCTCAAGTGCCAAAAATATAAGGGAAAGTACGCGTTTATGCTTAGAGATGTGCTATTATGCTAGACCAATCAATCGCAATAAATAACAACTTTTCCTCGCCAATAACCATTCATTAATCGCTTTATAAATAAAAAAATCGCTCTTTAGGCGGTGTCATTTAAAGTGTGTAAGTAGCGCGGGGAAAATTTCTTTACGATCTGAATAAATCAAACTACACGCCTAATCTCTCATACTCACTCCGCGGTGTCAAAATATTTTTTTATAAAAAAATAAAAATTATTACTGTATTAAATAAAACCTCTGTGGTCGAAGTGTGGGTAAGTCTGTGGGCGATAATGTGACAATGATTTATATTGTCACATTTCGTCCATAGGCTTATCCACACGTCCAGGAGGTCGTCCATAGAGCACATTAGCGTTGTTTTTATTATAAA